>DATENM010000165.1 GCA_035275065.1 Blastocatellia bacterium | reverse complement strand
GGCAAGCGGAGTTAAACATGAGATTTCCGTTGTGGCGGCGGCGCGATGAAGAGCTCGACGAGGAGATCCGCGCGCACCTGGAGATGGCGGTGCGCGACCGTATGGAGCGCGGCGAGACGGCTGAGCAAGCCAGGCGGGCGGTACTCCGCGAGTTTGGGAATGTCAGTCTAATCAAGGAGGTCACCCGCGACATGTGGGGTTGGGGATGGCTCGAACAACTTGCACAGGACTTGCGCTACGGTGCGCGAATGCTCATCAAACGGCCCGGCTTTGCGCTGGTGGCTGTCTTGACGCTGGCCCTGGGGGTCGGCGCCAACACGGCGATCTTCTCGGTGGTCAACGCCGTGTTGCTGCGCCCGCTGCCATACGCCGAGCCGCAACGGTTAGTCTTCATCTACGACTCCTGGCCGGGGGGCCTACTTCCGAAGTCCCCACTGATGGAGGCCGAATTCCTGCGCCTGCGCGACGAGGCGCGCTCACTTGAGCAGGTGTCGCTCTACACCACGGCCACCCTGACGCTGACCGGCGCGGGCGAGCCGGAGCGCCTCACCGGCGGGACCGCCTCGGGTGATCTCTTCGCGGCGCTCGGCGTGCCGGTGGCGCTCGGTCGCACCTTCATGCGCGAAGAGGAGCCGCGCGGGCAGGGGCATGTGGTGATTCTCAGTCACGGCTTTTGGGAACGGAAATTCGCCGGCGACCCTGGAATCATCGGCCGGGCGCTGACGCTTGACGGTCGCAGTTACACGATCATTGGCGTGCTGCCGCAGGGCTTCAAGTCGCCGCCCGAGATGCAGGCAGATAGCGCCATCGAGCTGTGGCTGCCGCCCGGCTATAACCTGGCCGGGCCCTGCTGTAGCCACGGACTGAACGTCGTCGCCCGTCTGCGCGGCGGGCAGACGCTTGCGCAGGCACAGGCTGAAGCCGACACCATTATGGCTGGCGTAAAGCAGGATTATCCGGACGGTTTCCCGAAGGATGGGATAAAGCGCGCCGTGATTCGCCCGCTCGAACAAGAGATTGTCGGCGATCTGCGCCGCCCGCTCTGGGTGCTACTGGCCGCCGTCCTCTTCGTCCTCTTAATCGCTTGCGCCAACGTCGCCAACCTGCTGCTCGCGCGCAGCGAGGCGCGCCAGAAGGAGATCGCCATCCGCGCCGCGCTCGGAGCAGGGCGTGGCCGCATCGTTCGCCAGTTGTTAGCCGAGAGCTTGCTGCTGGCCATCATCGGGGGCGGTATGGGACTGCTCCTGGCTTCGTCGGGGTTAAGACTGCTCCCCCTCATAGGGTCGGAAAAGATCCCCCGCCTCCAGGAGGTTACGCTCGACGCGCGGGTGCTTGGCTTCACGCTGCTCGTGTCACTACTGACGAGCGTGGTCTTCGGGCTGGTGCCGGCTTACCAGGCCGTCAAATTTGATCTGCAAACGGCGCTCAAAGAGGGCGGGCGCGCGGCGGCATCCGCCAGAGGCCGCAGTCGCCTACGCGCCGCGCTAATCGTCGCCGAAGTGGCGCTCTCGTTGGTGCTGCTCGTCGGCGCCGGCTTGCTGATTAAAAGCTTCTGGCGGCTGCGACAAATCGACACAGGGTTCAGGGCGGAGCAGGTGCTGACCATGCGGCTCTTCCCGCCGGCCTCAGCCTACCCCGATGACCAGCATGTTGCGGCATTTTACGAAGAGGTGCTGCGGCGGGTGCGGTCGCTGCCCGGCGTTACGGACGCGGCGGTCGTTGACGCCGTGCCTCTCGGCGACAGGAGCGGCGGCACGGTGATGGAGGTCGAGGGGCGGCCGGTTGAGCTGAGCGCAATGAACGCCGCCGGGTGGCGCGTCGTATCGCCAGATTACTTCCGCACGCTGGGAGTCCGGCTGGTGAAGGGGCGGTTCCTGGAGGACGCGGACCAGGGCAAGGCGAAAACGGTCGCGGTGATTAACGAAACTCTGGCGCGCACTCACTGGCCCGATGAAGAGCCGCTGGGTCGGCGCATCCGCTTGCTCAATCGTCCCCCGGGATCTGCTACGACAGCTTTCCTGACCGTGGTCGGTGTTGTGGCCGACGTGAAGAATGATGACCTGACCGCAGCGGCGCGGCAGGAGGTGTATGTGCCATTGCGGCAGCGCGAGGCCGCCATAGACGGTATGGGCTTAGAGCGCCAGATGTCTTTGACGGTGCGCACCTCGGGCGAGCCGCTGGAGTTGGCGAAGGTGATCCGGCAAGAGGTCGGGACGCTTGACCCCAATGTCCCGGTCGCCGGCGTGCGGACGATGGAGCAGATTCTGGCGACCGTCACCGTACAGCCGCGCTTCAACATGATTCTGCTGGGCATCTTTGCCGCCGTGGCGCTGGCGATGGCGTCGGTGGGCATCTATGGCGTGTTGTCGTACGCGGTGACGCAGCGGACCCATGAAATCGGCATCCGGCTGGCGCTGGGGGCGCGGCAGGGCGACGTACTAAAGATGGTCGTCAGCCAGGGAATGGTGTTGGCGCTGACTGGCATGGCGATTGGCGTAGCGTCTTCGTTCGCCCTGACCCGCCTGATGACGGGCTTGTTGTATGGCGTGAGTGCGACTGATCCGATGACCTTCGCAGCAATCGCCTTGCTGCTAGCCGGGGTGGCGCTGCTGGCGTGTTATCTGCCGGCGCGGCGCGCCAGCAAAGTCGATCCGATGATCGCTCTGCGATACGAGTGAGCCGGTTGCAAATCCTCCTTCGGAGGACGATAGGGTGATTGGTCTTTGGGCCAGCGCCTATGGGGTGCGAGTCGGCGGGAAATGGGTTTTGTAATCCGATTAACCTTGATCGAGCACGCGGGCGCGGACGCGCTCGTAGGCGCGATTTCCGAGGATCGTTTTCGCGGCGTTCAGTAGCCCTGCGCGAGCGCGCCGCGCCGCCAAGCCTTCGCCGCGCACCAGTCGCGCAAAGGTGCCGCCGTCGTAATCGCGCAGCACGGCGACGCGCGCCAGGTTCAAGCGGCTGCTGGCCGGCGTGTTTGCGCCGATGCGGCTGGTGGCAACAGACCTGTAACCGGCTCTGGCAGCCCATTGCGCGACGCGGCGGCTATAGCGCCCGCCGGGACATGAAAAATGGACGATCTCTGTGCCGGTGATCTGCTCAAGGCGCGCTTTCGCTTCATTCACCTCAACCCGCAACTGCGCGTCGTCGGCTTCATCAAGGTAGCGGTGCGTCATCGAGTGGCAGCCGATCTCGAAACCGGCTGCGCTCAACTCGCGCAGTTGCGCCGCTGACAGATAGCCGCGCTGACCGACGCGCCCGGCGATGACATAGAAGGTTGCCTGAAAGCCAGCCGCGGCTAGTAACGGCGCGGCGATGAGCGCATCGGTTTCGCAGCCATCGTCGAAGGTGATGACCGCCGCCGGCCCGGCTTGACTGCCGGCCAGCCATTGACCGACGCTCAGGCCGCCATAGCCATCGCCCCGCAACTGTCCAAGCTGATCGCGAAACGCCGCCTGGCTGACGACATAGCGCACATAGCCCGGCTCGGCGTCGCAGAGCGCGCGGCCCGCGGCTTCGATCTCGTGGTACATCAGAAAAGTCGTGCGCTGGTTGGTCATTAAAAGATTCGCCGGAGCTGGGCCTTGACGGGCGCGGGGACGCGCAGGCCGACGCGGTCAATCAGTTTCTTAGCTCGCTTGATTAACTGTCGCCGTTGAGCGTAACGCCGGTTCTCGTTGCCAAAGCGCGCCAGCAGCTCGGCAGTCAGCTTTCCGCTCGACGGCAATTCGGCGTTGTCTTTCATCGCGAAATAGTCGCCGCGCTCAAACGCGCTCAAGACCGCTTCGCGCTCGGCACCCATCACCTGTAAGCAATTGAACAGGCCGCGATGCTGGCGCTTCCAATGCAAATCCTGACCATAGAAAGCGCGCATCCGCGGCGCGCGTTGTTGCAGGCGATTGAGCAGCGCGAAGGTCTGCGGGCGCGGTGCCATGCGGCCATCATATTTCGAGTTCCAGGTTTCGATGCCGTGCGGCAATTCGTCAAACGATTCAATCCACTCGAAGGCGCTGTCCATCGGGTGAGCAATCACCGCCACGCCGCCTTCGTCTTTGATGTGACGAATGACGGCTTGCGGGTCGGTCGCTGCGGTCCGCCGCGTGACGCCGAAGCCCAGCACGTGCATGCGACGATCACAGTTGAACTCAAGCCCGGCGACGAAACGGAAACGCTCGTCCGAAAGCTGCGCGCATTCGGCCGTATAGTCGGCGAGTTTGGCGGCGTCAAAGTCTTCGGCGTGATCGGTCATCAGCACAAAGCCGCAGCCGAGCGCCGCGTAGACTTCGCGCAGCTCGGCCAGTGTAAACTCGCCATCCGAGTAGGTGCTGTGAACGTGGATCGCCCCTTTAATCATTACGCCGTCGCTCATCTCAAATCACCGACTGTGATGCGGCCGCCGCGCGGTCGTCAGGTGTCTCGCGCCGGCTTGCCCGCTTCTTCAATCCCGCCGGCAAGCGCCGCATTAGAAAGTCGAGCCAGTCGCCAAGCTCGGGCAGCGGATCGCGCCGCGTGAAATTATCGTGCAGGGTGCCGCGCACGGGAATACAAATCTTCGCAAGCGTCGCGAGCCTCGAAGGGAACGCGCCGGGATAGCCCGCGGGCGCGCCGCGCAGCACTTCGATCAAGTGACGAAAATCACCGAGCAGCCAGCGGCAGCGCAGACCGACTCGATAATCGAGACTCATCTCGACATCGCCGCGCTCGGCCATCTCGGCGAGCCGCGCCGGAAAGTCTGCGCCGGCATAGACCGACAGCGCCAGCGAATTCCAGAAGCGTCCGTTGACTTCCATAAAGACCGGCGTGCCGTCGGCGCGCTGGCGAAACTCGACCATCGCGACGCCGTGCCAGCCGAGCGCGCCGAGGATGGCAAGCGCGGCTTCTTTGACTCGCGCGTCGGGGCGGACGCTCTCGCGCAAGGCGCTTCCCGATCCCGTAGGCCGCACGTCACGCAAGCGGCGATGCGCGAACTCCATTCGCAATTCGCCGTGGTTCATCAAAGCGAAATAGCCCGCGCCCGTGCCTTCGATGAATTCCTGCGCCAGCACCGCCGAGCAGCGCCGGCTGATCGTTTCATAAGCGGCGATAAATTCATCGGCAGTGCGCGCGTAGAGCGGCGCGCCGGTCGCCGTGACCTGGCCCGCGGCGTTGACTTCTTCAGAAGAACGCGGCTTGAGAACCACAGGGTAAGGCAGCGAGGCGGCAAGGCGGCGCGCTTCGTTGATGCAGGTGACGGCGACGGTTTGCGGTGTGCAAACGCCGAGCGAGCGGGCGAGCCGCGTTGTCTCCTGCTTATCAAAAGCCCGCAGCACTGTCGCGTGTGGCGGCAACACCATGCGCCCGCCAACGGCTTCAATCAGGTCGCGATGCGGCGACAGCGGCAGCGTCGTGCGCTCGGTCATCGGCAGCACCAATGTTCCCGGCTCGCGTCCGGCGATGGCGGCGATGCAACGGACAAAAGCAAGCGCGTCTTCTTGCGGCGCGGGATAGGTGAAGCGACTCGACGCGTCGCGTGACCAGGCGGCTTTCGACCACGACGTGCTGGCTCCGACCATGACGGTGTGGCCGGCGCGCGCCAGTGACCGCACGGCAGCGACCGCGTGATTTTCATTACCATCGAGGACCAGTACTCTCATAAGCTAGGGGCTATCGCACCCACACGTCGCGCTTGCCGACGATGAAGTAAAAGAGGCCGACGAGCGCCGCCGCGTTCATCACCGAAAAGACATAAGCGAAATTCAAGAGCCGCACCTTGCGCTGGCGCTTGAGCAAGGCCGCACCGGCAGCGACGCACGCATAAAAGATCATCTGCGCCGCAAGCATTGCGCTGTAAAACAGGCTCGCGCCTTGCGCGGTGATGATCGCTACATTGACGGCAAACAGCAGCACAAAGAAGATCGGCGCGACAAGGCGCATCAGCTTGTGCGAATAGAATTGCAACAGCAAGCCGCTGGTCGGCACCAGCAATCGCGGCATCAACTGGCAGAGCTGATAATTGCCCGTGAGCGTCCGCACTTTGCGGGCGAACTCGCGGCGCGCCGAGCCCGCGGCCTGGTCGTAAGCGCGGGCCGCTTCTTCAAAGACAACCCGGTGCCCGGCCATCGCGATGCACATCGGCGTGTAGACATCATCGAGGATGGTCATCGGCGGCAGCGGCTGCCACAGCCCTTTGCGAATGGCGTAAATCGCCCCGGTCGCGCCGATCACCGAGCCGACGCGGCTCTCGCTCTTGCGAATCCACTTTTCATACTTCCAGTAGAGGCCGACCGATTCGCCGACGCCACTGCCGCCATCAAGCAGCAGCTCGCCCGACACCGCGCCGACTGTCGGATCAGCGAAGTTGGCGACCAGCTCGCGAATCGCCCGCGCTTCAAAACGCTGGCGCGCGTCGGCAAAGACGATGACTTCGCCGGTCGCCAGCTCGACGCCGACGTTGAGCGCCGTGGCTTTGCCCATCTGCCGCTCGTAGGCGAAGACGCGAACGCGCTCAGAGACAAAGCGGCGGGCGATGTCGGCGGTCAGGTCGGTCGAGCCGTCCGAGATGAGAATGATTTCGAGCCGTTCGGGCGGGTAATCGCAATCGAGCAGGTTGCGCAGGCGGGCTTCGATGCGGCGCGCTTCATTGTGGCAGGCGATGATGACGGAAACATGCGGCGTGGCGGCGGCTTTGTTGACGGCGCGGCGGCGGCAGCGCGCCACCAGCCACACCAGTAACGGGTAACCCAGATAGGTGTAGAGAATGGCGGTGATCGAAAACCAGAAGAGCAATCTCAACATCGCGCGCCTCGCCTCTTTCACGTTCATGAAATGACGAAGGCGGCGCGAATTCCACGGCAAGGGCTGGCAGGATAGCCGCCGCCGCTTGCCGGCTCACCTGCCCGAAGTGGCGGCGCGGGCGCTCTTTTGCAAGCCGATCAGTTGCGGCAGCTTCGTAGGGCCGAAGGCGACGTTATGCTCGGCATCAAGCAAGAGCCGCTCGCCCTCGAATCGAAACGTCAGCGTCGAATAGAAGGGCGTTTCATAAGCGACGATCTTGACGGTGAAGACATCGTCGGCCGTCCACGCGCCGCTTGCGGCAATCAGCGGATGCGCCGGCACGCTCAGGAAGCGGTCGAGCCCGTTAGCGAACCCGCGACTCTTCGCCCATGCGGCGCGGCCTATGGGCGTCCGCGTTTCTCCGCCCGCCGTGCGCACGACGAGCGCCGCCGACCCGGCGTTGAAATCGAGCGCCACGGCCTGAATGCCGCGCTCGTTTTCGGGGAACTCGTACCAGCGCCCCGATACTTTGGCGACTGTCGGCGCGGTGGGCTGGCCGGCGGGGAGCTTCACGGTCAGGCCAGCGAGCTTCGATTCCAGCTTGCGCCGCGTCGCGGCATCTTCAGGCAGCGGCCCGGCTTTCATCGCCGGCAGCAGCTTGTCCCAAACCAGGTTCATGACGCGCTGCATATCGCGCACGCCGCTGGTGATCGCCACCACGGCGTCGAGGTCGGGCAGAACGATGCAGTACTGCCCGAATGCGCCGTCGCCGCGATAAGCATGATGACGGCAGCGCCAGAATTGATAGCCGTACCCTTGATCCCAGTCGCTCGTCGGCGACGAGCCGTTCGCGGTTTGCAGAGCCGTCGCCTGCTCGACCCAGGCGGCGGGGATGAGCTGTCGCCCCTTCCACATGCCTTTCTGTAGGTAGAGCTGACCGAAGCGCGCGATCTCTTCGGTGCGCACCATCAAACCATACGCGCCCGCCGTAATGCCCTGCGGGCTGGCGACCCAGGTGGGGTTGTCGAAGCCGAGCGGCTCGAACAGCCGCGGGCGCAGGTAATCAAGCACCGTCATGCCTGTGACCTTCTGCACGATGGCCGAGAGCATGTAAGTCGCCGGCGAGTTGTAGACAAAATGCGTGCCCGGCTTGAACGTCACGGGATGGGCGAGAAAGGTCTTCGTCCACGGCTCGGCGTTTGCGCCCGTGGCGTTGATCTGGATTTGCGGTTCGGTCTGCTGCCCGGTCGCCATGCGCAGCAGGTCGCGCACACGCATGGCTCGCAGGTTGGCCGAGGGCTGCGCCGGCGCATCTTCGGGGAAGAACTTCAGCACTTCGTCATCGAGGCTGAGCTTGCCATCATTGATGGCCAGCCCGACGGCTGTCGAGGTGAAGCTCTTGCTCAGCGAGTAGAGGATGTGCGGCGTCCCGGCGGCGTACGGCCCCCACCAGCCTTCGGCGACGACCTGCCCGTGACGCACCAGCATGAAGCTGTTCATCGCATCGATCTGCTGATCCGCCGCTTCGACGAAATCGAGGATGGCAGACGACGAGATGCCTTGCGCTTCGGGGCTGCTGCGCGGCAGCGCCGCCGACGCCGCGCGCTTCGGGATAACCGAAGGCGCGGCATTGGCGGCAAACAGGGTCAGGAGACAGGCGAGCGTCACGGCGCCGCGCCAGAACGGGCGCGCCGGAAAAGCAGGCATGTTTGACATGCGACCCTCCGTCGAGATGGCAAACGGGCAACAGGCCGTCATTGACGGCCCGCGCCCTTTTTGTAATTCGGCAGAGACCAGCCGAGCTGTTCCGTTCCAGCGATACCTCAATGCCGCGAGGCGGGAGGCATCGGACACTGACAGGTGTTATTCATCAGATTCTGATCGGTGATCTGACAAGTCATCAACCCTGAAATGATGAGGGTTGCCGTGCCACGCTTCACCGACAGGTCCGCTGTCATCTGGACCCGCCGCTGCTGCTTGGTATGCGAGATCGTCACCGTGCAGCCGCGCACCGTCAGGGTGCCTGTGCCGGTGGCGACCACCACGCCGTTGCAGCAGAACTGGTAATCACCCGTCTGCGCGTTGAACAGGCAGGTATTACCCGCGTTGGTCTCATCCTGCAAGCACCCCGACCAGAGGTTGACCGGGAACGAACAAGTGGTGGTGTTGCCCGCCGCGTCGGTCGCCGTGCAGGTCACGCTCGTCGTCCCTAAGGCGAAGACCGACCCTGACGGCGGCACGCACGCGACGCTTGCTCCCGGGCAGTTATCGCTCACCTGCGGCAATGAATAATTGACGGTCTGCGTCGTCGAAGGCGGGCAGTTCATGGTGGTCACCGTGGTGATCGCCGCGGGACAGCCGTTGGTGAAGACCGGCGGCTGCGTGTCAGTCACCTTGACGATGAAGCTGCACGCCGCGTTGGGCGCAACCCCATTGGTCGCCGTACAACTCACGGTCGTCTGGCCTACGGGGAAGCTGGCTCCCGACGGCGGCGCGCAGACCACCGTCGGCGTCGGAGCCCCGGTAGCCGTCACCGTGTAGTTGACCGTGGTCCCACACTGCCCGGTCGTCGCAGGGGCGACCACAGGGCTTGTCGGACAGGTGATCGTCGGCGAGGTGCCAACGTTGATCGTCACTTGAGCGAACGAGTCCGGGCACGGCGGATTGGAGATCGTCCAGCGCAGCACAATCGGCCCGGCTCCGCCCGTATGCGTGAAGGTGGCGTTGGGCGTCATCGCATTGGGGTTGAAGGTGCCCGTGCCGCCACTCTGCACTGTCCAGATTCCCATACCTGAGGTTGGCGTGTTGCCGCCGAGCGGGGCGGTCGTGCCGCCTGGCACGATGGTCTGATTTGGCCCTACCGTCGCCGTTGTCGGCGGCGGCGTCGCGGTGACCATCGTCGCTGCTGAAGGAGCACTGCTGCACCCGTTCGTCGTCACGACCACGGTGTAGCTCCCACTTGCGGTGGCGTTGTAGGTATTGCCCGTCGCGCCACCAATCGGGTTGCCATCCTTGTACCACTGATTGCCGCTCGCACTGCTTGAAGTGAGCGTGACGCTGCCGCCCTGGCAGAAGGTCGTCGGGCCGCCCGGCGTGACCGTCGGCGTTGAAGGAATCGGGTTGACCGTAACGGTCGTTGCCGACGAAGCGGCGCTGCTGCAACCGCTCGCCGTCACGATGACCGTATAACTGCCGTTTGCGGTGGCGTTGTAGGTGTTACTTGTCGCGCCGCCAATCGGGCTGTTGTTCAGATACCATTGATTGCCGCTGGCGCTGCTCGATGTCAATGTCACCGAGCCGCCCTGGCAGAAGGTCGTCGGGCCG
>DATENM010000164.1 GCA_035275065.1 Blastocatellia bacterium | reverse complement strand
GCGGCCGTGCAGGCGGTAGGCGAGCGGGATGTTGTAGATGGCCCGGCCCGGCTCCAGGCGGTCGAGCAGCCACAGGCGCTGTTGCGCGTAAGAGGCCGCGAACTCGTATTTCGCTTCGCTCTCGTTCACCTTCGTTACCCCTGGTCACTTTCCGGCACGATGGTAGCGTCTGCCCCCTGTGGGGCGCGTCGCGCCATTCTGCGCATCGCCGGCATAGAGGCCCCGCCCCCGTTATGTCGGATGTTGTCAACTATTCGTGCGAACTCTTTAACCGTTGAAGCTTTGAATAATTCTTGCAGCGGCACGTCGAATCCCATCCGCTTGCGCAGTTTGGAGATCACCTGTGTAGCCAGCAGAGAGTGGCCGCCGAGATCAAAGAAGTCGTCGACAACGCCGATCCGCTCTCGCTTCAACACCTCTTCCCAAATGCGAACCAGTTCCCGCTCGGTCTCGTTGCCGGGCGCTTGGTACTGCTGACCACTCTCAATCTCGACATCTGGGAGGCTCTTGCGGTCGAGCTTGCCATTGGCGGTCAGAGGCATCTGCGGCAACTGCACAATGAGCGCCGGCACCATGTACTCCGGCAGAGTCTGTCTGAGGTGACTCCTAATCTGAGAAGCGTCTATCGGTTCATCGGCAGTCACGTAGGCCACCAGGTGCTTGCCCGCCGACGCATCTTGTTTCAAGACCACCGCTGCCTGCCTGATCCCAGGCCACTGCCGCAAGGCCCCTTCGACCTCGGCGAGCTCGATCAGATAGCCTCTTAACTTGATCTGATCGTCGCCTCTGCCCAGGTATTCGATCTTCCCATCATCGCGCCATTTGGCGATGTCGCCTGTGCGGTACATCCGCTCGCCCGCCGCCACGCCATAGGGATTCGGAATGAACTTCCCAGCCGTCAGGTCGCCGCGACCGACGTAGCCCCTGGCCTGCCCATCCCCCGCCAGCATCAGCTCGCCGAGCACTCCCACGGGACAAAGCTCGAAATCCTTCCCTAGAATGTAGGCCCTCGTCTGCCAGATTGGCCGCCCGATGGTGATGTCGCCGTCCTCATGCAGTTCGCTCACTGTCGAATAGACGGTATCCTCGGTCGGCCCATAGAGGTCACAGACCCGTTTAATGAAGGGCAGCTCACATATCTTCGTTGCCAGGTCGCTCGGCACCGCCTCGCCGGCGAACCCTACCGTCCGTACACTGGCCGGCACCGCGTCCAATTCCAGAAGCTCCCTGGCCGCCGAAGAAACTACGTTCAGGTAAGTCACCCCATGCACATCCTGGCCTTGGGATAAGTCGAGCGCGTTCTCCACCACGATGACCTTTCCGCCAAAAGCCAATGGGAAGAAGATCTCAATGACCGATATGTCAAAGCAGATCGAAGTTGACGCAAGCACCCGCGCCAGCTCTTCATCGCTAAAGAAACTCCTGGCCCAGAGCAGGAAGACGGTCAGGCTAGCGTGTCGGATCGCCACCCCCTTGGGCGTGCCCGTCGAGCCCGATGTATAAATCGTGTAGGCCAGATTCTCTGCCACAGCCTGGCGGGCCGGATTGTCTCCGCTCCCGCCGCTGATCGACTCGCATTCGGCGTTTAAATCTATCGCCCTCGCCCCCTCAGGCAGCACCGCCTTGATCATCCCTTTGCGCGTCAAGAGCAGCTTCATTCCTGAGTCCTTCATCATAAATTCCAGCCGCTGGGCGGGGTAAGCCGGGTCGAGCGGCAGGTAAGCCGCCCCCGCCTTCAGCACCCCCAGCAGGCTCACCACCAGCTCCACCCCGCGCTCCAGGCAGATGCCGACGACCGCCTCCGGCCCCGCCCCCTGCCCCCGCAGGTAGTGCGC
>DATENM010000163.1 GCA_035275065.1 Blastocatellia bacterium | reverse complement strand
GACGGCGAAGATCAACATCGGCACGAGCGGCCACTACACGCTTCAGATGCGCGCTGATGAGATGATCAGCGCTTTTGGCGGGCCAACGAATCGCAACCTGAAGGTGTATTACTATGTAACCAATCTCGTAGGTACGAGCCTCAAATCGACCGATTCTTCACTTCTACCCTTCGCCAATTTCAAAGCCGACCCGGTTGAAAAAGATACCACCGTGCCGACCATCCCGGCAGCGCCTACAGTGATTCCTAGCTCTGCGAAGATCAAAGTTAAAACAAAGGCCCCGACTTCGCAGATTGCCGTTCTCGTGAAGGTTGAGATTGTCGCGCGGGTGAAGAATGGCAGTGGCACGGTGCTGGGCTATATCATCGACGGCACGACACCGACCAACAACGTCACTGAGTTCAAGAACGATAATGGCCTGCACTTCAAAGACACTTTCAACTGGAAGCGGGCTGACATCATTGCTCTTTATCCGACCGCCACAACTATTGAGTTTTACAACTATGTCACCAATGAGATCGGCTCCAGTGCGGCATCGGCGGCAACTGCTCTCAACGTCTCGACCTGGGAAGTTGACCCGCTTGGCGACGACACGGCAGCGCCATCCGGCCTGACCACTCCGACTATCAAGAAACTGAAAAAGGCCGGCCTGCGCATTGTCTTAACGGCACCCACATCGGGCAATCTCAAGCTGCGCAAGGCAAGCGTTTATATCGCGAACGGTACGCACGCGACGGCGACCTTATGGGTAAGCGCTGCTGATCTGACCGCCTCCACGGCGACCGAAGCCAACGGCGCGATTGAAGCGCCGCCGAGCGGTGGCCATACGGTCACTGTTGATCGGGCGACTTTGGAAGCCATCTTCGGGACCGGTGGGACAATCACCGTCTATGCAACCTGGACAAACGACATCGGCGCGAGCGGATTCTCCAGTGGGGCAACCTACAACCTGACAACCGGTGAGCCGGGAGCCGTCGATCAGGATACGGCGGTGCCTTCCTCACTCGGCACCCCGACTCTGGTCTATATCGCGCGCCAGGGAGTCCACATCGAGGGGCTGATAGTGGGAGCGAACTGGAATACGCCGACTGACAAATGGGTTGTCATCTACAACGGCAGCAGCACCTACTTCGATCTTGCTGCTTATATGTCGAGTGGGGGCGCGACTGTGCAGGGGGCGGCGAGCGAGGCGGCAGCTCGCTATCGCATCGGGCCGGGTAAAGGCCACACACCCTTCGGGATCAAGCTGTACGATCTCAAGCAGGTGTTCGGCTTTACCAACCCGACGAACACCTATGCGTATTTCTATGCAGCCAACGCTAAAGGCACCAGCAGCAAATCATCTGATTCGGCGGCGCTGAATCTCTACACGGCTAAAGACATCATGGGGGCCACGGATGGGGTGCGTGTCCTCGACGTTGCCGCGACGATGATGAGTCCCGGCCAGTTGCTCGGCAACGGCGATGCCTTACTTGTCGATAACACCAATGACCAGCAATACAGTTGGGCGCGATGGGACGGCCTGACGACGCCGCTGCCAGCGATTGGCGGCACGGGCTACAAGGTGATCACCTCGACCACCAATGAAATTGCTTACGTGTCGAGCACGGACTCGCTGTGGCTGAAAGCCAACTCGACCTGGCTGTTGATCCAAAACGTCAAGAGGCGCATTAAGGCCGGGCAGCCCTACGCGCTCACCTTCATGCTGCGCGCGGCATCGGCGATCACCGTCACGGTCAAGCTGCACCTCTATAACCTTTCGCGCGCGGCGCTCACCGGCACCGCGAATGCGACCTCGAGCACGGCGGTCGTCGGCTCCGGCACACTCTTCCTTTCAGAAGTTTCGGTCGGCGATCAGATCGTCATTTCAAGCCAGAAGCGCACCGTACAGAGCATTACCGATAATACTCACCTGACGGTCACTTCGGCCTTCTCCGCCGCGTCGGGCGCGATCAACGTCATCATCGACAACATCAACGACACGATCAATAAAACCATCAACCTGACGACCAGCTACCAACTTTTCGAGGCCGTCATTTCGATGAAGAACAGCCCGAACCTGGCGTCGACGCCCGGCGGCACGGACTACGCCAACCATCAGTTCGGCGTCGAGATCACCGGCAACACGCAGGACGTCTACGACGACTATTTCATGCTGGTGCGTGGCCAGCAGCCGATGATGTTTGCGCCGCGCGGCGATGAGACTGAAAACTTCAACACCGGCGCGGTGCCGACCTACATCAGCACGCCGGACATCGTGCCGATCAGCGGCACCCAGGGCGGCAGCTACCTCAAAGACAGCGGCGGCTTTCTCAATCTGCAATAGGGGTGAGGGCGTGAGACGACATCTGTCGAAGCGAGACGAACTGCATCACAGGGCCGCAAGCCATAAGACCGCAGCGATAGCGCAGCTCAAAGATGCTGTAACGGTTGAGGAGCGTCATGCGCTAATGCGGCAGATCATTCAGGCGGATAGGCTTCACGACGAAGCCAGGGCGCACGACGGCTCATGGCAATGCTCCTTCTGCAAACAGACGAACCCGAAAGGCAAGCACATCAGCGTACCGGTGGCCGGAGTCCTCGCCGAGCGCGGCCAGGCGAAGCGTGCCGATGATGACCCGGAACGCGACGAGGGTGAATTCGTCGCGCTGCCGCCGCTGGTAAAGGACTACCCAACAACCCATCGGCCCTATTTGTACCTCTGTCACGAGTGCGGCATCGCCTGTGGCGTCGTCACCGAAAAAGAACTTGCCACAGGCCGGCGTGAGGACGATTTGACCAATTAGTTTGATTGGATAAAGAGGAAAACAATGCGAAAGGTTCAGAGTTCGGTTTTGCTAATTCTGGTTTTGTTACTGTGCTGCTCTGTCTTTGCGCAAGCGCCAGCGACGTGTACGTTGGCGGGTGTAGCCTACAACCCAGACGGCACGCTCGCCGCTGGGGCGCAATTCAGAGTGAGCAAAATTAGTAGGAATGGCATCTTGATTTCGCAGGGGCCATTCACCTATACAACCTCAAGCTTCACCGTCACGAACGCGACCAATGCGAGCCCGATTGTCATCACGGTCTCGGCAGCAGAAACGCTGCAAACCGGCGATAAGGTCTCGGTCTCCGGTGTGCAGGGCAACATCGTGGCCAACAACACTCCGCTAAACCCGACCTGGACGATTACGGTTGTTGACTCGACTCATTTCAGCCTGAATGGCTCGGCGGGGAACGGGGCTTTTGTACCTAGCAATACCGCTATTGCGACCGATGGTGTAATCCGCGACGCGCAGAACAATGCTGGCATCGTACTGCCGCAAGGTTCTACCGTCTACATTTATTCAGTGCTTGCGCCCTGGAATGTCCCTGGTGGCGTGGCTATTGCAGTGCCTAGCGCATCAAGCGCCTCGCTCGCTGCCCAAGCAACAGTCGCCGCCGTGCCGACGACGGGCGCGACTGTGCAAACAGGCACCGGGCCGACGACACTGACGAACAAGGAAGGCACCTTATGGTTTACGTCCGGGTTGAAAGCTGCTGAGACAACTCCCGGCATCGCGAAGATCGAGATCGATAGCGCTACGCTCGGCTCATTCCTGCCCACATACACAGCGAACCGTGCGCTGATCACTAACGGCAGTGGGCAGACTGCCGCATCGTCGGTAACGAACACCGAGCTTGGCTACTTGAGTGGCGTCACGAACCCGATTCAAACACAGATCAATAGCAAAGGTGACGCAAGCACCAATACATCTTCTTCCGTTGATTCGGAGATCGCATTATTCAGCGGCACCGGTGGCAAGACACTGAAACGGGCCACCGGCACCGGCGTCGTCCACCTGACCGCGGGCGTTTTCTCCACCTCGACGGTCAACCTATCTTCGGAGGTCTCCGGCACACTCCAGGCCGCGCAGTTCCCGGCGCTCACCGGCGACGTGACCACGCCGGGCGCTTCGGTGGTGACGACAATAGCGGCGAATGCGGTGAGCGACGCGAAGCTCCGGCAGTCCGCGGGGCTGTCGTTGATCGGGCGCACGGCCAACACGACCGGCAACGTCGCGGACATCGTGGCAGGCAGCGACTTTAATATACTGCGACGCAGCGGCCCGGCTATCGGCTTCGGCTCCATTGATCTATCACAAAGCGGAGCGGTGGGTACAAGCATCCTCGGCATCGCCAACGGCGGCACGGGCAGCGCCACACAAAACTTCGTTGACCTGACTTCAGCGCAGAGCAGCATTGGGGGCGCGAAGACATTCACAAGCAACCTGACCGCACCGGTCTATGACAAAGCAGGGCAGGTATTCAACGCCTCATCGTATGCGTCGATCCAGGCTGCCATTGATGCCTGCGCAGCGGCGGGCGGTGGAATTGTATACGTGCGTCCCGGCAACTATTCGATTTCTTCGACCCTCAATATTGGCAACGGCACATCTACGGCCATCAGCTCTTATCATGGGGTGTCCTTAGTGGGTGCGGGCGGGCCGCGCTTAACGGCAACGACCACCGGCCAGGCGGTCAAAATCACCTGGACGGGCTCAAGTAACACCGCCACCCCGATGTTGAAGATCAACGGGCCGATTGGCGGGGTGAGTGTCGAGAATATCCTGTTTGATTGCGCCTCAAGCGCGGGGATCGGTATCCAGTCGATTCACGCGCAGGGTGTGGCGATCAAGAACTGCCAGATTGTCAATAATACAGGCGTCGGCTTGGACATCGACGCCTATGCCACCATTACGTTCGGCTCTGATACTGTCTTCACGAACGGCAGCATTAATGGGGTTGTTGAGAATCTCCTCATCAACACCACCAACAACAACGCGACGGGAGTCCGCTTGGGAGCTACTGGCAACGTTGCGCAGTGGAACTTCAACGGCGGGGCGTGGCGGCTGGATGCTACGACGGGTAGCAATGTTCTCGTCCTCAGCTATGCCGACCACAATAACTTCTATAACGTTACGGGCAAAGCCGAGACAGGGGTGCGATTCAAAGCGATCTCAGGCCACGCGACCTTCCCTGTTAACAACTTCTTCTGGGGCAGCTCGATGCAGGCGACGAGCGGCGCGAATAGCTACGTGATTGATAACAGTGTCGTCACCTGGAACCCTTCCACGGGCTACGGTATCCCGCTGATCGGCCTGCCGACGGCAGACGGGTCGTCGCCTCCGACCGACACTCGGTTGTGGGGATTTACTGACAAACAAATTTTCTTAGGCAACTGGACGGTGCGTGACTCTTTCACCTTCGCCAACGCCGCACTCAAAGTGAACGATGCGGGCGGCACGAAGACAATGAGCATTGTTCCCGGATCAACCTACACGGCGAATCACACGCTAACGGTGACGACTGGCGACAGTGATCGAACGGTGACACTGAATGGCAACCCTACGCTCAATGATTGGTTCGACCAGTCGGTCAAAACCACAGCTTCGCCGTCCTTCGCAGGCGAGACCCTCACAGGCAACTTGATCTTTAGCGGCAATGCTCGACGGATGACCGGCGACTTTGCCAACGCGACTAACAGCAACCGCACGCTATTCAGGAACGCTTCAACGGGGGATAGCTACGTCGGTGTGATTAGCAATAGCGGCACGTTCGCAGGGTTCCGCGCCTATAGCGGCTCAGATCCCGACAACGCCGGCTTCATTGACTTATTCATGAACGGCACCTTCAACGGGGCTATTAACGTGGGACACACCGGCACCGGCACGACGCCGCCGTTTACGGTCTTCAAAGACGGCGGGGTGCAACTGTTTCAGGTAGGCACGAACCTGCATTTCACCGCAGGGGATTCGACCACAGGTGACTTCGAGAATTTTAACTTGCAGGGAAATTTCGCGGCCAACATCGGCGCGAACCTGCAATACCTAGCCATGCGCTCGTTGACCGAGTTGACGACTGTTGCCGCAGCGGCGACTACTACAACATCAATTCAGGTTCCTGCCGGGGCTGTCGTCTTCGGGGTAAGCGTGCGCGTGGCGACTGCGATTCCAACAGCGAGCACGTTCACGGTGAAGATTGGCACCGACACCTGGAGCACGGCGGCTGTCAGCGTCGCTTTGAACTCGACTGATCCGGGAACGGCTATCGGGCCGAAATATTATGCATCGGCGACCTCTGTCACCATTACGCCGAATTCAACGCCGGGCACCAACGCCGGCAGAGTCCGAGTAACAATTCACTACTACCAGGTTTCACCGCCGACATCATAAGGAGGGCCTTGATATGAAAAAACTTCTAGCAGTTATCTTCGCTTTTTCTATTGTTGGCTTGGCACAGCAACCGGCACAGCCATCGCAGACGAGCGCGTCAGCCCCAGAAGCCGCGCTCCCGGAATCGGTTGAGGCAAAGCGCGAAGTAGTATTGGAATATGCGCTCAGGCTCTCTCAGATAGAGGCCGCGCGCCAACGCGCCGCCGCGAAAAGACTGGAGGCGCAGCTTGAAGAGAACCGAGCAGAAAGACTCGGCGAAATGCTTCAGCCGCTGCTGGATGATTTTTTGAAGAGTCAAAAGCTCGATCCCAACAGGTATGAGAGGCATATCGAAGAGCAGCAGGGCCGGATTTATTTCACGCTCAAGAAACCGCCAGCGCAGCCTGAAAAGTGACCAGACAATAGCGGCTCTTTGAAAACTGATTATTTGCTCTTTGAACCCGCCTCAAACTGCCTTCAAAGCCGAAGCGCACGCGCTGTAAGTGTTGCATATACGTTCGAGGATCATGACGAAAATTGTGCAAAATTCGGACGATTAATATGCAAAATTATGGCGAAAATTGTGAAAAGCAATAGCCTGCCACTCACTTTCTGCCGATTTGAATCTGTGCCCGTATGATCTACGAAAAAATTCGTTGACATTACGAAGAGCTTCGTACTATGATAGCAGCCGGCATAAAATCAGGCGAAAGGATCATCGCTATGGCGAGGACGAGTCTGCCGCGCCCGACCGACGCGGAGTTAGAAATCCTCAGGGTCTTGTGGCAGCGCGGCGCTTCGACGGTGCGCGAAGTGCAAGAGGCGCTCCAGGAAACGAAACCCACCGGCTATACCACCGTACTCAAGCTCATGCAGATCATGACCGACAAGGGGCTGGTGCGCCGCGATGAGCGGCAGCGCGCCCATGTCTACGAGGCGCAACTGGCGCAGGAGCTGACTCAGCGACAGATGGTCAGCGACCTGCTTGAGCGCCTCTTCGACGGCTCGGCCAGCAGCCTCGTCATGCAGGCGCTGGCGACCCAGAAGACGTCGGCCAGCGAGCTTTCAGAGATTCGCAAAATACTTGATGAAGTCGAGCGAGGTCGGCGATGAACACACTGGAGATGCTGTTAAGCAAACCGCTCATTCAAGCCCTGGGCTGGGCGCTCGTCCACTTCATCTGGCAGGGCGCGCTGGTCGCTTTGCTTTATGCCGGGCTGGCGTCGGCGCTGCGCCAGCGCGCCGCCAACCTGCGCTACGCGGTCGCCTGCGCGGCGATGCTGTTGATGCTATTGCTGCCGATGGTGACGGGCTTCATCATCGCGCGCGCGACGTCACAGACGCCGGGCGAAGCATTGATGCGACAGACCACGGTCTACTCACCGACAGGCGCGTCGCTTGAAGGCCACAGGCAAGCCGGTGCCAGCGAGGCGACGCCGCCCGTCGGGTTCGGCGCGTCGCAGAGCGTGCCGGTCGCGACAACTCAAGCGGTCGCCCCGGCCAATGCGGATGCGCCGATGTCGTCATGGCCGCTGTGGGCGCGGCAGCGATTCGTTTCGCTCATGCCGTGGCTGGTGGCCGTCTGGTTTGCAGGCGTGCTGTTTCTGTCGTTCCGTTTTCTCGGCGGCTTGTTCGTCGCGCAGCGGCTCAAGCGGCGGGAAGCCAGCCCGTTGTTAGAGCAATGGCAAGCCAAGCTCGCGGAGCTTTGCGAGCGCCTTCGGGTGTCGCGGCCCGTGCGTCTGTGCGAGTCCGTACTGGTCGAAGTGCCGACCGTCATCGGCTGGCTGCGACCTGTCATCCTGGTGCCGACGAGCGCGCTGACCGGGCTGAACGCGGCACAGTTAGAGGCGCTGTTGGCGCACGAGCTTGGACACATCAAGCGTTACGATTATCTGGTTAACCTGCTGCAAACGGCAGTCGAGACTTTGCTCTTTTACCACCCGGCGGTCTGGTGGCTTTCATCACAAATTCGCCAGGAGCGCGAGCATTGCTGCGACGATCTGGCGGTCGCCACCTGCGGCAACGTGCTGGTCTATGCGCGAGCCCTGGCCGAGCTTGAGCAGATGCGTGGTGTCGCTCCGCAACTGGCGGTCGCGGCTTCGGGCGGCGTGCTGATGCGCCGCATCCAGCGGCTGGTCGGCAACCCTGCGCGACCTTCGCACCGCTTTGAATCGTGGCTCGCAGGTGTCATTGCCCTGGCGATGGTGTGCGGCCTGCTTGCCGGCGCGCAGGCGAGGATTTTTTCCGGCGAGATCACGAAAGCGACCGCGGATGATTCGTCCGCCGCGTCCGTAGCGCGGGCCACTGACAAAGCGGATCAGCGCGCGCCGGCTGCCGCGCCGAAACCGCTTGAGCCGGCTCACGAAACGCAATCCGAAACCGTCGAGAGCCAGAGCGAGCAGCAGAGTGAATCAACGGCGACGGTTGAAACGCCGGCCACCGAGCAGGCCGAGCAACAGAGCGAGTCGGGCGCTGACTTCCTCAGCGGCCTGGCCGCCGAGGGCTACAGCAACCTGTCGGTTGACGATGTGGTCGCCTTCAAGATTCATGGCGTCACGCCGGCCTTCATCCACGAGATGAACGCTTTGTTCAACAAGAAGCTGCCGGCTGATGAGCTGGTGGCGTTCAAGATTCATGGGGTCACGCCGCAATTTATGTCCGAGATGAAAGCGGCGGGCCTTGCCAATCTTTCACCGGACGATCTGGTCGCCTTCCGCATTCACGGGGTCACCCCTGAGTTTATGTCCGAGTGGAAAGCTGCCGGCTACGATCACCTTTCAGCGGATGATCTGGTGGCGTTTCGCATTCATGGCGTCACGCCGGCTTTCGTTCAAGAAGTGAAGGGGCTGGGCTTCGACCACATTTCGCCCGATGACCTGATCGCCTTCCGTATCCACGGCGTCACCAGCGCCTTCGTGCAGACGATGCGCGGCTACATCCGCGGCAACCTCTCTGCCGACGACCTGACGGCGATGCGGATTCATGGGGTTACGCCGGAATTCATCAAAGAGATGGAAGGCACCGGCTATACCAACCTTTCGGCGGACGACCTGGTCGGCTTCAGAATTCATGGGGTCACGCCGAGCTTCATCAAAGCTATTCAAGCGCTCGGGTTCAAGCCGACGGCGGATCAACTCGTCGAGTTACGCATTCACAACGTCTCATCTGAATTCATCGAAACGGTCAAGAGCCGTGGGTTCAAAGATGCGACGCTCGAACAGATCATCGAGTTGCGGCGGCTGAACATTGTTCCGGGCCCGCGCAAACAATAAACGGCGGCAAGTGCTCTGCTGCAATACCGTAGAACCCAGATACGAGACCCGCTCTCGACAGCCGAGTTGTGTCTCGTCAGGGAGGGAAAGCAATGAAGACGGAAATCCATCAACGCACCTCAGACCGGCCGACGCGCCGCCCTGCTATGGGATGGAAGCAGGCATTGCGCGCCACCTGTATGGCGCTGGCGCTGCTCGCCTGCTACTTCGGCATGCGTTCGACCGCCGCGCATAATGCGGCGATGCCTGAGCCCGCGGCGGCGCCGCTTGAGGCCATCACCGGCGAATGGATTATCGAATCGAAGCCTTCGAGCGATAGCCTTTACTTAACCGTGCAGCGCGGCGGCAATGAGAAGGGCCACCACTTTCATTCGACTTCGTCATTCGACATCAAGCAGGACAGCCTCAAAGGCTTGAGCATGACGATGATGCAGAGCAACGGCTCGCCTGTGCAGTTCCAGATCGTGCGCGACGCCGGCACCTTCAACTGTGAAGGCTGGTTCAAGAACGGCAACGGCTCGGGCCACTTCAGTTTCGCGCCCAGCCAGGCGTTCGCCGGCCAGATGGAGAGCCTCGGCTATGGCAAGCTCACCGACGAGCAACTCTTCTCGCTGGCGGTGATTGACGTTCATCTGAATTTCATCCGCGAGCTTAGCGCCCTCGGTTACGATCACCTGTCGCTCGACAACCTGATCGCCATGCGCATTCACGGGGCCGGCCCGCAGTTCATCAACGAGCTGAAGGCCGCCGGCTACGACCGCCAGCCGGTTGACGAGCTGATCGCCATGCGCATCCACGGCGTGACCCCCGATTACATCAAGGAAGTTAAATCGCTCGGCTACGAAAAGCCGCAGGTCGATCAACTGGTGGCGATGCGCATCCACGGCGTCAGCACCGATTTCATTCGCGGCTTGCAGGAGTACGGCTACGAGCGCCCGCCGATAGATGAGCTGGTCGCCATGCGCATTCACGGCGTCAAGATCGAGTTCATCAAAGAGCTGCGCGAGCTGGGCTATGATCGAGTGCCGATTGATGAACTGGTGGCGATGCGCATTCATGGCGTCAGCACGGACTTCATCAAAGAGGTCAAAGCGCAAGGCTATGACCGCGTCTCGATAGATCAATTTGTCGCGATGCGCATTCACGGGGTGACGCCGGCTTACATCGAGAAGATGAAAGCCCGCGGCTTCAACGATCTGACGATTGATAAGCTGATCGAGCTGCGCATTCACGGCTTCGACAAATAAGCCTGACGGGAGGTTCGCCATGAAAAATATCAATGAGCTTGGGCAGGTCGGCAGAGTTGAAAAGCGGCGGATGATTTACGGAATCGGGCTCGCGGCGCTGGTGGCCGTGGCCGTGTGGTTCGGCGGCGGGCTGGTCTTTCTGCGGACGCACGCCGATGTCTCAGCGCCGCAAGCGCGGGCTGAAGAAGCGCACACCGGCCAGTGGATCATCGAGCCGGGCCGCGACGCGAACTGGCTGCACCTGGAGTTGATTTATTCATCCGAGCAGCAGGGCAGGGGACGGAGCATGCACGGTTCGCGGCTGGCGCTCGACCAGTTGCGCGGCCTCGGGTCGGCGCAGATGATGTCTGCCGGCACCAACGTGCAATTTCAACTGGTGCGCGACGCCGGCACCTTCAACTGCGAAGGCTGGTTTAAGAACGGCAGAGGATCGGGCCACTTCGTCTTTGCCGCCAATCCGGCTTTTGTCGCCGAGCTGAAACGACGGAACTATGAAGCGCCCACCGATACACAGTTGTTCAGGCTGGCCCTGAGCGACACCGGCCTCGGGTTGCTCGACGAGTTACAGGCGCAGGGCTACGAGCGCCCGACGCTCGATCAACTGGTGCGTATGGGCGATCACGGCGTCAGCCTCGAATACCTGCGCGCCTTGAAGGCGCAAGGCTACAACGTGCAGTCGGTTGACCTGTTGACCCGCATGGTCGATCACGGCGTGACGGTCAGCTTCATCAAAGAGCTGGACGCGCTCGGCTACAAGAACCTGCCGGTGCAGACCTTGATTCGCACCGTAGATCATGGGGTCACGCCGGATTATATTCGCGAGATTGCGTCGTTCGGCCATAACGAGATACCGCTTGAGCAATTGACACGGCTGGTTGACCACGGCGTTACCGCGAAGTTTATCCGCGAGATCGAAGCCGCAGGCTATGGCCGCCCGCCGCTCGATCAGTTGGTGCGGATGCAGGATCACGGCGTCAACGCGCGCTTCATTGAGAAGATGAAGGCGCGCGGCTTCAACAACCTGACGATTGATGAGCTGGTCAAACTTGCCGACCACGGGATGAATGAGTGAAGCGCTCTTAGACGAGCGGTCATGAAGTCGGGCGGAGGCGGCGGAAGTTATAACGCACAGTGGCGCGCACGCTGACCGCCCGGCCCTCGCGCGTCGCCGGTTTGAATTTCAACTGGCGAATGGTGGCCGCCGCCGCTTCATCAAGGCCAAACCCGGCCCAGCGCGTGATCGTGATTTCGCCCACCGTGCCATCGGCGCGAAAGACCGCCGCGGCTTCGACGGTGGCGGTGATGTCGGCGCGCTCGGCTTCGCTGGTGTATTCGGGCTTGACGCGGTTTAGGAACTCCGGCGGCTTGAAACCGGCTCCAGCAGCCGTATCCGCGTCGGGCAGCTCTTCGATGTGTTCGACAGGCTCGCCGGATTGCTGCGCCATGCCGCGAGCGCGGTGGGCCATCATGCGCTCGGCGTAACCGGCGGCGCGGGTCGCCAGAGTTTTCATCACGGCTTCGATTGCGGCGGCGCGAGTCGCCGCTTTTTCGTTGATGAAATCAAAAGCCGCCAGCTCGCCGGTGCGCGCATCAACGAGCATCACGCCGACAAGCGCCTCTTCGTGTGACTCGGCCTTCGCCTCGCTGCGCGTAAACAGGTCGCGCTTGCCGGTGATGAAGAAGTCACAGCCGATGGCCGCGCCCAGCCGCCGCGCCTCGTCGCGGCTCATGTTGATTGAGCCGTCGTAGCCGACGCCCGCGACCGCCGGCTCGACCTGCAATGGCTCGATCAGCGTGATCTGCGCGCGCCGCGCCAGCGCCGCGCGCAAGGCTTTTTGTAGCGGATCGTCGCCAGCCTGCTCACCCACCCTGACGCCGTTGAAGCCGACAATCGCCACACGCAGCGGCGCTTGTCGCAACGCGCCGCCGGCTAGCGTGAGACCGATATTTCCCGACACACAGGCCAGCGCCAGGATGATTGAAACGGTCTTCTTCATTGATTCACTCATCGAGCAAAGGGCGGCGGGCGCCTTCCACGGACTTGCGAATGACCAGCGTGCGCGCAATGCCTTGCAGGTCGTGGATGATTTCGACCAACTGCCAGCGCGATGCCGCGACCAGCTCTGCTATGGGATCGAGCTGACTGTAGCCAATCTCACAAACGAGAAAGCCGCCCGGCCTGACTACGCCGAAGGCTTCGACCAGCAGGCGGCGGTAAAAGCTGAGCCCGTCTGCCCCGCCGAACAATGCCCCGTGCGGCTCGAACTCGCGCACGTCGCGCTGCACCAGCTCCGGCTGATTCTCGGCCACGTAAGGCGGATTCGAGGCGAGGATGTCTACACGATTGTCCAGCCCCGCCTCTGTAAGCGGCGCCATCAGGTCGCCTTCGTAAAATTCGATGCGCGCGCCGACGCCGTGTCGCGCCGCGTTCTGCCGGGCGACGGCGAGCGCCGCGCCGGAAATATCTGTGGCGACCAGGCGGGCGGCGGGCAGCTCGACGGCGAGCGTCACGGCGATGCAGCCCGACCCTGTCCCCAGGTCAACGATGAGCGGCGCGGCCTGTTGCATATCGCCCACCAGCGCCAGCACACGCTCGACGAGAAATTCGGTTTCCGGTCGCGGGATCAACACGGCAGGCGTGACCAGAAAGTCGCGCCCGTAGAATTCCTGATGCCCGGTGATGTACTGCACGGGCTCGCCCGCCGCGCGCCGCTCGATCATCTGCAAGAACGCTTGCAGGGCTTCCGCACTAATCGCTTGTTCGGGATGCGTGAGCAGGTGTGTGCGGTCAACCTTGAGCCGATGTGCCAGTAACAGGCCGGCAGTGCGGCGCGCTCCGCTCTCGCCCGCCTGTTCGAGCCGGCGCGCTCCTTCACGGATGGCTTCAGCAATGGTCGGCACGACAAACAGAATGCGCCGCTAGTCGCGCAAGGCGCAAGGCGCAATAAGTCGCGCTGGGTAGTGGGCGCGGCTTAACGCGTTTGCGGCGCAAGCTCCGGGTTGTAAAGGCCGGCGATGCCGTGCGCGACGCGACCCGGGTCTGCGCCGGCGCGGTTGGTGAGCACGATCACCGTTAGCTTGTCGTCAACGTAGCGCGCGATGTAAGTCGTGAACCCTTGCCACGCGCCCCCGTGCTCGATGATGTGATGACCATTGACGTCGCCGAGCTCCCAGCCGAAGCCATAAGGCTGTGTCTTGCCGCTTGCGAGTTTCACCGGCGTCCACATCTGCTCAAGGCTGGCGCGCTTGAGCAGGCGCTCCGTGTAAAGCGCCGCGTCCCACTTCGCCATATCGTAGACGGTTAAATAGAGGCTGCCGTCGGCGGTCGTGTTGAGCAGGGGCGACACCCACTCTTGATTTTTCAGCTCGCCTTTCACCAGGCGGTAGCCAGCGGCGCGGTTCGGAATGATGTCGGCCTCGCTGATGATGCGCGCGGTAGTCATATCGAGCGGCGCGAAGATTCTCTCTTTCAGCAAGTCACCATAAAACTTGCCGGTCGCTTTATGGATGAGAATGCCGAGCAGGACATAGCCGGGGTTGCTGTAGTTCCATTTCGTGCCCGGCTGGAAGTCGAGCGGTATGCCAGCGATCTTTTCCACCAGCTCGTCTTCGGTGTAATCGCGCCGCATGTTGATCTGGTCGTAAAGCTTATTTGAAATGCCCGACGTGTGCGTCAGCAGATGACGGATGGTGATGGCTTTCCAGATGTCGGGCGCGTCGGGGATGTATTTGCTGATGTGATCGTCGAGGCTCATCTTGCCTTCTTCGACCAGCATCATCACGAGGGTCGCGGTGAACTGTTTACCGACCGAGCCGGATTGATAGATCGTTTCCGGCGTCGCCGGCACGTTCGACTCGACGTTCGCCAGCCCGTAACCTTTGGTCTTGATGACCCGGCCATTCTTGACGACGGCGATGGAGAGGCCGGGGATTTTGCGCTTCTGCATATCGGCTTTGACGAAGAGATCAATCTTGTCGTCTTGCGCGAGTGCCGCCGAAGCATTGAGCGATAAAAAGAACAACAGCGCCGCGTAAGCGAGCCTCCGTGTGCGGTTCATGCGATCTCCTTTCCGGTCGAAACGGATCAATGAGCGCCCATGCAGGCATGGATGGAGCTATGTTTCCAGGGAGCCCGGAGAATTCTCTTTCGCAAAAAGAAAAAGCGCAAGCCGGTGGCTCGCGCTTCAGCGGTATTTGCAATGTCTGTCGTTCAGGCGGCGGCTTCGCTGCCGGCCTGGAGCTTTTCGGCCTGGTAATGTGCCACCAGCGCATCGATCAGATTGCCGATGTCGCCTTCCATGAAGGTGTCGAGCTGATGCACGGTGTAGCCGATGCGGTGGTCGGTGATGCGGTTCTCTTTGAAGTTGTAGGTGCGAATCTTCTCGGAGCGGTCGCCGCTGCCGACCATGGCGCGGCGGTCGCTGGCGATGGCTTCGTGCTGCTTGGCCTGCTCCATCTCAAGCAGCCGCGAGCGCAGCACCCGCATGGCTTTCTCGCGGTTCTTGATCTGCGACTTCTCGTCCTGCATCGAGACGACCGTGTTGGTCGGCAGGTGAGTGATGCGCACAGCCGAGTAAGTGGTGTTGACCGATTGGCCCCCCGGCCCCGACGAGCAGAAGGTGTCGATGCGCAGGTCTTTCGGGTCAATCTTGATGTCCACCTCTTCGGCCTCGGGCAGAATGGCCACGGTGATGGCCGAGGTATGGATGCGCCCGGAGGCTTCGGTCTGCGGCACACGCTGGACGCGATGCACACCCGACTCGTGCTTGAGCTTTGAAAAAACCCTTTCGCCCTCGATCAGCAGGATGGCTTCTTTGATGCCGCCGATGCCCGACTCCGAAACGTCGAGCACCTGCACGCGCCAACCCTGGCGCTCGGCATAGCGCGAGTACATACGCATGACCTCTGCGGCAAACAGCGTCGCTTCGTCGCCGCCGGTGCCGGCGCGGATTTCGACAATGACGTTCTTCTCGTCGTTCGGGTCTTTCGGCAGCAACAATACTTTCAGCTCGGCTTCAACCTGTTCGTGCCGCGCTTCCAGCTCGGCAAGCTCGGCGCGGGCGAGCTGAAGCATCTCGGCGTCCTCTTCCATATCGAGCATCTCGCGGGTGTCGCGTATCCCGCTGTCGAGCGCCTTGAACTCGCGATACTTGGCGACGACTTCTTCGAGGTCGCGGTGCTGCTTGGCGACGCGCGTGTACTTCGACTGATCGGCGAGCGTTTCGGGGTCGCCGAGCTGCGCCGTCATCTCTTCGTACTTCTTTTCGATGGAATCGAGTTTATCGAACATAGAACTCCAGTTGTCCGTTACCAGTTGTCCGTTGCCAGTTGTCCGTGCTCAAGAGGCGGCAATGGCCGCTAAGAGCTGGCAACTGAGAGCTGAGAACTGGTCACTGCCGATGGCTCAAGCTTCAGCGATTCTTCGAGCGCGTAGATAGCGACTTCGAGCTGTTGATCGTCCGGCTCTTTCGTCGTGATGTTCTGGAGCCAGAGGCCGGGCCGCGTGATGACCGCGAAGAACCACTGCGCGCGGCTACGGGCCGAAGCGCGGATGATTTCGTAGGAGACGCCGGCGATCACCGGCATCAGCAGCAGCCGCACGGCGAAGTTCAAAAAGAGCGAGTCGAATTTGACGATTGAGAAGGCGATGATCGAAACCAGCATCACGATCATCAGAAAGCTGGTGCCGCAGCGCGGATGCAGGCGCGATTTGCGGCGCGCGTTTTCGACCGTCAGCGGTTCGCCGGCTTCCCATGTGTAAACGACTTTATGCTCCGCGCCGTGGTACTCAAAGACGCGGCGCATCTCTCTCATCAGCGAGAAGGTCGTGATCATGACGAGGAAGAACGTCATGCGGATCAGCCCATCAACGAGGTTAAACATCACCGAAGGGCGCACAGGGTGGAGCGAGGCTTTCAGCCACGCCCAGGCGTTCGCGTACCAGGTGCCCGACGCCGAGTGCGCCTCCATCGTCCCGCCGCCGAAGTAGACGAACAGCATATTCGTCAGCACCAGCGGCAGCACGATGAACAGAAAGACGTTGAAGATGACGGCGAAGATCATTGAGCCCGCCGCCGCCGCATTCGACGTTTTCTTGACTTCGGCGACCGCCGGCCTGGACTCCGCGGCGAGGGCCGGAGCCGCCGCCGCTACTGTCGAAGTCAAAGCCGCCGTCTGCCCCGCCAGCGCCGGCTCAGCCGGTGCGTTGGCGGTTTCGTGAAAGATGGCGTTGGCCGAAAAGTTCAGCGCCTTGATGCCGAGGATCATCGAATGGATCAAGACACCGGCGCCGCGCAGCACCGGCAGTCGCAGCATCGGGTACTGCTCGGACAACACCGGCAGCCGCTCGCCCTTCGAGATGATCTCGCCGCTTGGCAAACGCACGGCGACCGCATACGAGTGCGGCGCGCGCATCATCACGCCTTCGATGACCGCCTGGCCGCCAACGATAATCTGCTCTTCTTTCATCACTAGCCTCCGCGTATGCGATTCGCGCCGCTTCGGGCAGGTTGCCGCGCGCTGGTTGCGATTTTACTACAAAAAAATATTGGCTGCCGGAACTGTTTTCAACGGTCGTCTCGGCGGCTGATGACTTGCTGGTGTGCAAAGCTGTCAGCCGCCGAGGCGCGCGCCTGTCCCGGCAACCAATATTCGGTTGTCGTTAAGTTAAGCTTCGGTCTTGCGCCCGTACTTGCGGTTAAAGCGCTCGACGCGCCCGGCGGTGTCGACCAGCTTCTGCTTGCCGGTGAAGAACGGGTGGCAGCTCGAGCAGATTTCCAGGCGAATCTCCGGCTTGGTCGAGCGCGTTTCCCAGGTCGCGCCGCAAGCGCAATGCACGTTCGCCGTCATGTACTTCGGATGAATATCTGGTTTCACTTCGTGCTCCTGTCAGGAATTTTCTAGTAAACGCAATAAATAAGCTTAGCCGACCAGACGCGCGACTGTCAAGATGGCGCTCTACGGCGCAGGCGGCGGGCTTCAAAAATATTTGCCTTGCAGGGGAAGGAAATCGCGCCGCTTGTGTCTAATTAGTTTAAGGCTTTAGTCTAAAGGAAATGACCGAAACGCGCGTCGAACAGCCCGAACAGGACGAGCGCGCGCTGGTGCTCGCGGCCCAGCGCGGCGACCGCAACGCCTTTCGGGCGCTCTACGAGCGTTACCGCGACCGCCTCAACAACCTGATCTTTTATACCCTCGGCGACGCCGGCTGGGCCGAAGACGTGCTGCAAATCGTCTTCATCAAAATCTACAAAGGGCTGCCGGGTTTTCGCTACCAATCGAGCCCGGCGACCTGGATGTACCGCATCGCTTTGAACGAGTGCCTGAATCAGCAGCAGCGCCGCGGCGTCGCGCATGTGCCGTTTGAAGAGATACTCGGCAGCGGCGACGAGCTTGACCGCACGACCTTGCCCGACCTGGCGCACGCCGACCGCGAGCGCCGCGAGATCATCGGGCAGGCGGTGATGGAGTTGTCGCCGCGGCTGCGCGCCGTCGTCGTCTTGAAGTACGTCGAAGGGCTGTCGTACGACGAGATGGCGCAGGTGCTCGACTGTTCGCCGGGAACCGTGGCCTCGCGCTTGAGCCGTGCGCTGCGCCAGTTGGAAGCGCGGCTGCGCCCGTTCAAGCGGGTCTTGTGAGTGGAGTAATTATGATGAAGTGTTGGCGAATAATAAGGCGGCGTGAACTGGTGCGCTACGTCACCAACGAGCTGACAGCGGATCGCGTGCAGCGCGTCGAAGATCACCTGCTCGATTGCGGCGAGTGCCGCGATGCCGTGGCCCGTTTGCGCAGCGGACAGCGCTTCGCCGCGCAGTTGCCAGAGGTCAAGCCGCAAGGTGACCCCTGGGCTGCTATCGAAGCCGCGATTGGCCGCGAAGACGAGCGCCGCGAGCCCGCGCCCGGCAAGGTCGCCGGCCGGCGCGGCAGGTGGCTAACCCCGCGTCTGGCGCTAATGGCGATGGCCGTTGTCCTGGTGCTGTCTGCGGCGCTCGTCATCGTGCATCGCCGCGCCGCCACGGATGAAGAGTCCGGCGGTTTGAAGACGCTGGCGGCGGCTGACTGGCGCGAGTTCCAGCCGGTCAGCATCAGCGGCATCGAAAGCAACACCAAGCCGCACGTCGTCGCCGAAGGTTATGTCAGCGAAGTGCGCTTTGACGATAAAGACGGCGACCTGACATTCAGGTTAGTTGATGACCTCAACGCGCAGGATCGCTTCATCGTCTGCGAGATCATCGAGCCGCTACGCTTGCAGCCGCCGACGGTCGGCAGCCGCGTGCGCGTCTATGGCGTCAGCCGCTATGACAGCGAGCACGATCACAACTGGTACGAAGTCCACCCGGTACTGAACATTGAAGTGGTCCGCTGAACTGTTCGATCAAGGGCGTCCGTTACAACTCCCTGTTTCCTCTGAAGCGATAAGGCCATGTTTTGCCTCAATCTCAATTAAACCTGTAAGGGATGAATATGGGACAAAGTAATCAAATGAAAATGAAGAATCTATGCCGCTTGCTCCTGCTTCCGGTCGCGCTTTTTGCCATGATTGCGGCGCCGGTCGCCGCGCAGTCTCCAAACACGGCGACGATGATTGTGACCGTGGTTGATCAAAATGGCGCTGCCGTCAAGGACGCGAAGATTTCTGTGGTGAACACCGCCACCGGCGCGGCGCGCGAGGCGACCTCCGGGGAGGAAGGCTCTGCGACGATTGCCGCGCTCTCGCTGACCGGCGAGTACAGGGTCAGCGTCGCCATGAGCGGTTTTACCGCCGAGGACGTCTCTGGTCTGACGCTGCGCGCGGGTGAAACCGCAACCGTGAAGATCAAGCTCGTTGCCAGCGGCGGCAAGAGCGAAGTCACCGTCTTCGGCACCACCGAAGGCGTGCGCGCCGACCCGCAGATCGGCCTGCCGCTGAAAAGCCAGCAGATTGACGAGACGCCGATCCTGGGGCGCAAGATGACGTCGCTGCCGTTGCTGAATTCCGCGTTCCGGCAAGGGAAGGGCACGGGCGACCTCTTCGTCAATCAGACCTACTTCATCACCGGCGCGGGCTCGCGCCGCACCACCACCTTCACGCTCGACGGCGCGAACAACGACGAAGGGTGGGGCCGGCAGACAACGATTGCCACCGTGCCGATAGGCGCTGTCCAGGAATTTGCCATACTGACGAACGCCTTCTCCGCCGAATTCGGCTGGACCGCCGGCCCGGCATTGAACATCGTCACCAAGTCCGGCACCAACGTCCTGCATGGCGAAGGAGTATTCCTGCTTCGTCCCGGCGACTGGCAGGCGGAGACCTTCTCGACGAAGAATTTCTGCCCGCCCTCGGTCGCGAGCTGTGTCACACCGACGACACTCCGGGCGATCAACCCCGTAGACATTCCCGACGCCTTGAAGCAGGTCTCCGGCTCGATTGGCGGGCCGATCATCAGGGACAGGACTTTTTTCTTCGCCACGTCGGACTACACGCGGCAGGATCGCACGACGTTCCTCTCGCCGACGCTGCCGGCCTTCCTGTTGCCGGCGGATGGCCATCTCGATTACACCGGCCACTACCGCCAGTTCCTCTTCAACGGGCGGCTGGACCACCGGCTGACGTCGAACCAGAATTTGATGTTCCGCGTGAATGTTGATCGGTTTGACGACGACAACCCGCAGGATGCGGTGGGCGGCACGAGCGCGCCCAGCGTCGCGCGGCGTTATGCGCGGCGCTCATGGACGACGCAGCTCAATCACACGGCGGTCTTCAGCACGCACCTGCTCAACGAGGCGCGATTTGCTTACCTGCATGGCGACCCGGTCACGTTATGGGAAGCGCAGAACCTCTCGACCACCTACACGCGCAGCGGCACGGTGCCGTTTACCATTGGGCAGTCGCGCTCGTCCGACATCTACAGTTACCAGTTTCAATTCTCGGACACGCTGTCGTGGACGCTCGGCAAGCACTACCTCCGCCTCGGCGGCGGCGTGATTCGTCACACGTCGGGCGGCACGGGCAGCGAGCCGGGCACGGCGATCCTCGGCACCTTCACGTTCAAAAACACGACCACGAAGCCCTTCGATCAATTAACGTTGGCCGATGTGCAGAACTACACCCAACCGATCAACTTCGGGATCAGCAGCTACGATCTGCCGCAGTGGCTGTTGACAGGGTTCGTGCAGGACAGCATTCACGTGCATCCCGACCTGACGATTGACGCAGGACTGCGCTACGACCGACAGACGCTGACCGACGCGACGAAGAACTTCGCGCCGCGCCTCGGCTTCGGCTGGCATCCGGGAGGCTATTCACGTTTATCGATTCGCGGCGGCTACGCGATGTATTACACGCAGATCAGGTCGAATCAAGTTGCCAGTTACCTGGTGAACGGGCTGGACGGACTGACGACTTACACGGCGGTTGCCGGGCAGCTCGGCTTCCCGACCTGCCTGACTTGCGTGCCGATCAACGTTGATCCGAAAACGCTGCCGGCTTCGCAACTGCCGGCGCGCGACATCACGATCATCGCCGGCAAGCGCGCTTTCTACGAGGCGCAGTTCGCAAAATACGGGCTGAATTTCAACAAGCTGTCGAATTACCCGGATGAGTTTGTCAACCCGCGCAGCCAGGTCGTCTCCATCGGCGTCGAGCACGAACTGACAAGGGGCCTGGTCGCCGGGGCCGATTATGTGCATCAACACTGGACGAAGCTCGACCGCACGGTTGATCTGAATGCGCCCGCGGTATTTGATCGCACGGCCCCCGGTCAAGTCCGAACCGTGGCGGCGGCAAATCTCACACGGCCCATCCTGCCCGTCGCGGGCGGCGTCCGTCAGGTCAACACGATCATGAATCTCGGCGTCGGCGATTACGACGGATTGCAAACGCAGATCACCTACCGCGGCCACCCGCGTGTTTTTGCCTCGCTCAGCTATACGCTGTCGAAGGCAACCAACACCTTCGAGCCGGACGGCAACGGCATCGCGCCGAATCAGGGCAACATCACGCGACTGGGCGAAGAAGAGCGCGGGCCGAGCGTCGTAGATCAGCGCCACCGCGCCGTCTTTACGTTCAATTATCGGTTCCCGTTCAACCTTACCGCCGGCACCCTGATGATGTACGCGTCGGCGCGTCCGTTCAGTGCCACCACCGGCATTGACAACAACGGGGATGGCGCGAATAACGACCGCCCCGTCGTCAACGGACAAGTCCTCAGCAAGTCGGCGTTCCACGGCACGCCGACCTCTGACGTGGCCGTCTTCGTCGAAGATCGCATCAGGCTGTCAGAGCGCACGGCGATTCTGCTCCGGTTGGAAGGTTTCAACCTCTTCAATCATGGGAACTATCTTGGCCGCGGGCAGACGATCTACGGCGACACGCTGACGCCGAACCCGACCTTCGGTCAGTTGGTGGCCGTCGGCACCGCGACCAACGCGCTGCCGGCCTTCGCCAACGTCGATCCGCCGCGGATGTTCCAACTGCAAGTGCGGTTCATCTTCTGAGTCATGCTGTTATCGGTTCAAGGAATCTCCAAGCGCTTCGGCAGACAGCAGGCGCTCGACCGCGTCAGCTTCACGGTGCGTGAGGGCGACGTGATGGGATTGATCGGCCCGAACGGCGCGGGCAAGACGACGCTCTTCGAATGTGTCGCCGGCTTGCTGCCCGCTAACCAGGGGGCGGTGGTTTATCGTGACCGCGGACTGGCGTCGACGCGCCGCAAAGAAGCGCTCTTTTATATGCCCGATGGCATTCTGCCGTGGGCTGAACAGACCGTGCGCTGGGCGCTCGGCTTCTTTGAAAAGCTGTACCCCGGCGCGCCGACCAAAGCCGCTGCGCTTGTCGAGCCGTTGAAGCTCGAACGCTTGCTCGACGCGCGCATCGGCACGCTCTCGAAAGGCGAGCGCAAGCGCGTGCTGCTGGCGCTAAGTCTTCTGACGCCGCAGCCGCTATTGATGCTGGACGAGCCGTTCGACGGGCTCGATCTCCGTCAGACGCGCGACGTGATGGCGCTGCTGCGAGCGCAAACGGCAAGCGGGCGCACATTGCTGCTATCGATTCACCAACTGGTTGACGCGGCACGCGTCTGCGACCGGCTGGTGCTGTTGAGCGCGGGCCGGGTTGTCGGCGAAGGCCATCTCGATGAGCTGCGCGCCCAGGCGCACTTGACCGAAGGCGGGCTGGAAGAGATTTTTCTCGCGCTCACATAAACGAACAACGAAGGGCGGGTTTTGACCGCGGACTCACCACCGAAAATGAAGCGAGCCACAAGCGGCGCGGGCGCAAGCTGGCTGCGGCTGCTCACGAAAGAGTGGCGCGAGCTGATGCAGTCGCGCGCTTACTGGATTCTGTTGTTATTGGTTGGGCCGCTGGTCGGCAACGGCTTCATCACGGCGGTCAACGTCTACGCCGAAGCGAGCGGCATTGGCGGCGGCGCATCGGCACTGGCTGAAGGGCTGACGCCGCTTGACGGCATCCTGGTGCCGACCTTCGGCGCTTACGATCTGGCCGTGACGCTGCTTTTCCCCTTCGTCGTCATTCGCCTGGTGGCGGCGGAAAAGCAGAGCGGCGCTTTGAAGTTGATCTTACAATTTCCGACCGGCTTGACGGCGACGATGGCGGCCAAGGTCGCGGCGCTCTTGCTCGGCTGGGCGGTCGCGTGGCTGCCGGGCTTGATCGCCCTGCTGCTGTGGAATCATTACGGCGGTCATCTGTGCGGGCCTGAGACGGTAAACCTGCTGCTCGGTCACCTGTTGCACATGACGCTTAGCACAGGCGTCGCCGTCGCCGCCGCGGCGATTGCCGAAAGCGCCGCCAGCGCCGCGATCATTACGCTGGGATTTACAGTCGGCACCTGGGCGCTGAATTTTATCGCCACCGTTCATGGCGGATGGTGGCAAGAGCTGGCGGCCTACACGCCGACATCGGCGCTGCGCGTCTTCGAGCAAGGCTTGCTCAGGTTGAGCACAGTGATCGTCATGGCGGCGTTCAGCGTGGCCGGCATCGCATTAGCCATCACCTGGCTGCACACGGGCCGCGGCTGGCGCTATCGTCTGGTGGCGACCGCGGCCATCTTTATCGGATTGGCGCTTGTCGTCGTCGGCGCGGGACGCTTGCGGACAAGCTGGGATGTCAGCGAGAACCGCCGCAACTCGTTCGCGCCCGCCGACGAGGCGACGCTCAAGCAAATCAACGAACCGCTTAAAGTGACGGTCTATCTCGCGCCCGAAGACCCGCGCCTGATGGACCTCGAACGCAGCATCCTCAGCAAGCTGCGGCGCTTGCTGCCGCGCGTCGAAGTCACGTACGCCGCCGGCTCTCAGACCGGCTTATTCGAAGGTGATGAAGATCACTATGGCGAAATCTGGTACGAGCTGGGCGAGCGCCGCGAGATGAATCGCTCGACGGTCGAAGCCATCGTGCTGGAAGAACTCTACAAGCTGGCCGGCCTGACCGCCCCCGAGCACGCTGAAGAAAATGAATTTCCCGGCTACCCGCTGGCCGCGCGCCCGGCGGGCGCGACATGGATTTTTTACCTGCTCTGGCCGCTCGCGATCCTCGTCGCGTGGCGGCTGATTCGTAGATCAAGGAGATGAGAATGAACAAGCGCTTTCTGTCGTACCTTACCCTGATCGGTTTGATCTTCGCGGTTTCTGCCGACGCGCAGCGCGCCAAAAAAGCGGCGGCCGCCAAGAGTGTGCGCGTTGACCTCTCGAAAGAGAAGGTCGGCGGCGCGTCATCGAGGTTCCTGGCGGTCGTCGGCAACTGGGCGATTGTTGACGACGGCGGCAAGAAGTGTCTCGCCGTGGATGGCCGCCAGTGGCTGCGCGGACAGCCGGCGAACGGCCTGGCGCAGAACGCGCGCGCCATCTACGGCGCGCGCCACGAAGAGTTCATCGATAACGTCAAGGCGTTCGCCTACTTCCCCTATGCGGTGGCGAAGGACGTTGCCGACTTCCAGAACGGCGAGATCAGCCTGCGCTTCAAGTTGATTTCCGGCAAGCTCGATTCCTGCGCCGGCATTCTCTTCAATCTCAAGCCGAACGGCGATTATCTGACCGTGCGCTTCAACGGCAAGGAAGACAATGTCGTGCTATGGACGTTCAACAAAGGCAAGCGCAGCTTCGTCAAGCGCGGCACGGAAAACGTCCACCTCGACTGGAATCAATGGGCGGCGCTAAAGGTCGCGGTTCACGGCACCAGCCTGCAAGCCTATCTCAATGACAAGCTGCTGCTCGAATACACGCTGGCCGAGCCGGTGACGGGCCGCGTCGGTGTCTGGTCGAAGACCGACAGCGTCAGCTACTTTGACGATTACACGGTGACGCCGATGGCGAATTAAGCGCGGCCTGATTGGCTTCGAGTCGGCGCGGCGGGTAAACTGCCATGCAGTCATGACGCGAGATGAAAGTCATACGACAGCGACCGACTTGCCATTCGTCACCGTCAAGTATGCGCAGACGCTTGATGGGCGTGTCGCCACGGCGACCGGCGATTCGCAGTGGATCAGCGGCCCCGATTCCTTGCGCCTGGCGCACCAGTTGCGCGCCGAGCACGACGCCATTCTGGTCGGCATCGGCACGGTGCTGGCCGACGACCCGCAATTGAATGTCCGGCTCGCGAGCGGGCGTGACCCGCTGCGCGTCGTCGTCGACAGTCGCCTGCGCACGCCGCTAACCGCGCGCGTGCTGGCAAACGGCGCCGCCCATCACACCCTCATCGCCACCACCTCACACGCAGACCGCGCCGCCCGGCAGGCTATCGAACGGCTCGGCGCGCAGGTCGTCGCCTTGCCGGCTTCGGCGGGTTCGGCGGCGGTTGATCTGCGCTTGCTGCTCGGCGAGCTGCGCGCCCGCGGCGTCGCCTCGGTGCTGGTCGAAGGCGGGGCGCGAATCATCACTTCGCTGCTGACGCGACAACTCGTTGACCGGCTGGTTGTCGCCATCGCCCCCAAGCTGATCGGCAGCGGCACCGATGCTATAGGCGATCTCGGCATACGGCGGCTGGCTGAGGCGTTGACCTTTTCGACCTTTATCACTAGCCGGCTCGGCGACGACTTGATCTTCGATGGCCGCATCGCCTGGCAAGACGATTAGAGGACTATTTAAATCGGTGTAGCCCTGTAGCGCAATCTGTTAGATTGCGCCGTGACTCGCGCAATCTAACAGATTGCGCCACATCTTGCCGTAATCGTTCTAGCCTACCCCAACCGGGTGTCATTTCTTAATCCATCGCCAAATCGCTCACGTCAGCCCCTTTGAAGTCACCTGCCGGAAGCGAAGAAAAGTATTGTTTTTCGAGCATTTTTGGCTATTCTTGTAGCGGATTGTGCTTGCCGTTTGCGCCCTTGGTCGGGCGCGGCTGCCCCTGCGAAATCAACCGCTTGCCACTCGCCGCTGCGGCGCGACCATTGCTCAATGCTCATATTTCGTCCTGCTCATTCTTCCTTGCGCGGAGGTGACTCGTGTTGACACGTCTCTTACGTCGAGCCGGCTGGCCATCAATTACAATCTGGTTTCTCGTCGCCGCCATTTGTCTGCCACTGCATATGAGCGGCTCGCGCGCGGCGACTTTTCCGGCGCCATCCTCGCCTTCAATTATGGCCGCGCCCGGTTTCGATCAAGCCTGTGCGCTCTATCAAAACGATAAGGGTTTGAGCTGCCGCGATGCCACGCGCGACGAGGCGCAGGCGCTCTCACGCCCACGTGACCCGCGCCAGTTGCACGTCATCTCGCCGCCCAGGATTGCTCAAGCCAATGGCCTGACACTCATCCTGCGCGCCACCGAGCAACTCGAAAGCAACCCGACGGCGAAGGCCGCCTTTTTGAAAGCCGCGGCCATGTGGGAGTCGGTGATTCAGACGCCGATCACCGTCGTCATCGATGTCGATTTCGGGCCGACGTGGTTTGGCGAGCCGTTTCCTGATCACGTCGTCGGTCTCACCAACCCGCAGCCGCTGTTCGCAGAGCCGGTCTACCCGGCGTTGCATGGGCGGCTGCTCGACATTGCGAACTCGCAGAAGAAGAACGACCTCTACCTCAACCTGCCTGAGCTGATCGTGCCAACCGATAAAGGCCAGACGCAAGCCATCGTCGCGCCGTCGGCGATGTTCCGCGTCTGGGGGTTCATCGATGCCGTCGCCGACCCCGATCACGAATCCGGCTCGTGGGGGCACGGGCCGGCCATCGGCCTGGATTCACGCGTCACTTACGACTTCGACCCGAGCAATGGCGTGGACGCTGACAAGGAAGACTTTGATGCCGTCGCCTGTCACGAGATCGGCCACGTCCTCGGCTTCACCTCTTACGTTGGCCAGTTAGAGATGAATCCCGATGCGCCGCTGGCGCTATCGATCTGGGATCTCTTCCGTGTCGGGCCGGGCACGAACCTCGGCGGCTTCGCGTCGGCTTCGCGCATTCTCTCTTCGGGCGGCGCGCAGTACTTCTATGCCGGCGGCGATACCTACGGGCTGTCGACGGGCAAGCCCGACGGCACGGGCGGCGATGGTCGGCAGGCGAGCCACTGGCGCGACGATGCCATTGCCGGCGAGATGCGCATCGGTGTCCTTGACCCGACATTGCCTGCCGGGAAGCGCGAAACCATCACCTTGAAAGACCTCGAAGCCTTGGACGCTTTCGGCTACTGGATCAAACCAATCGGTAATGCGCCGCCGGCGCTGAAATCACTGGCCGGCGATCTGAACGGCGACGTGCTGACCTTGAGCGGCACACTGACGGATGTAGACGGCGATGTCGTGCAGGCGCAGCTTGAGATGCTCGATGAAAAGGGACATGTACTGGGCCAGACGGCGCCCTTCACGGTTGACTTCGGGGTACCGTCCTCGCAGTTCTTCAACTTCACGATCAAGCAGATGGGCAGCCAGCCGGCAGTGACGCAGGTGCGTCTGAGCTTGATCGATACGAAGGGCAATCAGAGCAAAGCGATGTTGACCGACTTCAGCGGCGGCGACACCGGCGGGCCGCGATTGAACGCGGCGAGTTATAAAGGCGGCACGTTCAGCGTCAAAGGCAAAAAGTTCGGCGAGCAGCCGCAAATCGAAGTCAACGGCACGGTTATCACGCCGCCGTTCGGCTTTGACAATGTCACACCCAAGCGCGTCGCGGTCAGCGGCCAGGCCGCCGAGCTGAATTTGAAGACCGGGGCGAACCGCATCCGTGTCATCAGCAACGGCCTGCGCTCGAACCTGCTGGTCATCGATATGTAAAGCCGGCCTGTCGCAAGCCGACAACAAACAAAAAGGGAGAGGCGGTTTGCAAACCATCTCTCCCTTTTCGCTTGCTTGCGCGAGCCGATGCGCAAGCTAACCGCCTTGCGCTACACCCGAATGAATGTATCGAACAAATAAAGTTGCCGACTAAATATGCCGTAAGTTGTTGATTCTTGGTATGGGCTTTTTCGCCTGAGACAAATAAAGTTGCGGACTGAGCATCTCCTTATGCCTGAGTAACGCTGCGCCAGGAACAATAAAGTTGCGGACTAGCCAGGGTTGGAAATAACTACAATCAGATAAATGCTCAAACTAGTCCAATAAGAAACCAGTGTGATTTCAAGCTCTGTTTGCCTCATAATGCTTCAAAACAAGGGTTACACGCCTACATCTTTGCCAGTTTCGGGTGGAAATGACCGCCCTTTTCTGAGAGGTATTTGGGTAGCCAATAACGGGTGGTACCTTTGGCCGGCTGCCTTAGTGCACAACTGGTATATAATCTCTGACCACCAAAATATTGCTAAACCTGAGGAGTGCAGAGTTAGCCTGACATGATTCTTGCGCTCGTATTCTCTATGCAACAAAATAGGTATCGGGCTTTCCTCAACAGGATGAGCCTGATACCGTTATGATTGTGGCTGCTCTTGCTTGATTAGCTGATACCGCAGGCTTCTTTTAAGCGCTTTATTTCCTCTTCAAGCCTGATGATCCTTTCTTGCAGATTACCCTCTTCCTTGATGCCGCGTTGATACTTGCGCGAGATCAGCTTGATCATGGCATCATAATCAGCTTCATCCGGCTCGGCTGTTTTCTTTGGGCTGTCCATATTAAACCTCCTGCTGTATCGTTGCCGATTTGCCTTCATCAACGGTAAAGCAAAAGATGCCGTGCGGCTTCGCGAGGCGCAGATAGTCTTCAATCGGCATGACGATGGAATTCGTCCAAGTTCCCGCGTTAAACGCGATGCGGTCGTTCGCAAGAACCGATGGATCGAGGTACAACTCGAAGGGCAGAATCGGCGAGCTGAACGGCGGCACTGCGCCGGGGAACAGCGTCGTCATCGAGAAAAGTTCATCGCGCGAGGCGAACCGCAGCTTCTTTACTTGTAGATGTTTCTTAATCGCCGTCGAATCCAGTTTGCGCACGGCACTCAATACGAACAATCGAAAAACGTCGTCCGTCTTCATCAAGATCGCCTTGCCGCCGACCTTCAGTTCTTCACCGCGGGCACGCGCCGATTCTTCTGATGTGTGCGTCGGCTCGTGCTCAATCTCCCTGAACTGGACTGACTCACGCGTGAACCAGCCGCGCAACTCCAAGAGTGTCGCGTTTGTCATGTCTTACCTCCGAAAAGCAGAGTGGTTGCGAACCAGAAATCTCTGCGCGTCAAAAGACGCGCAGAGATTCGTTTGCACGTGCACGCCCCGGCCACAGGTCAGCACGCAGGTATACCCTCTGTAGCCAGCGGTCGCGCCCATCAAAGCGCGGCACGAAGGGCTTACGCCCGTGCACACAGACGCGGTTGTTGATGATGAGCATCGCGCCTGGTTGCAGGGCCACCTCGGCCATCGCCTCAGGCGCATGCAGGGCGTTGTGCAGCGCCTGCAGCGCCTGCTCGCCAGCGCTATTCAGCGCCCGCATATGGTTGAAGTTGACGCGCAACTCAACCGCATCAGCCGGTCCGCTTAACACGGCGAGTGGCTCCGACCATTCGGCGGCTTGCAGATTCGCGCGGAATGATTCGGGCGCGCGGATCTGAAAGTCAGGCCGGCGCAACGCTTCGACCTGCTCCGGGCACAGCAGTTCACAGGCCAGTCGCGCATCGCCTATAGTCGTAAGCGCGCGGCACTCATGGTCTGCGCGAAGGCAGTACAGCGCCAAGTGATTAGGGGAGAGCGGGTCGAAGGCCGCTTCGACATGGTCGTCAAAATCAACCAACGACCCAGCGTTCGAGCGCGTGGTCAGGCCGACGCGCGTCGGCTTTACATTGTGGAAGAATGCGCCGTTCTTCTCGGCCCGGTACGAGAAGACCTGGCCGATAACGGACCCGAACAGCGTAAGGCAACCCTCGCTGACGAAGCTTTCCTTTAGACGGACGACGTCGCCTTCGGGCGTCGCAGGCAGCACTGGGTCCGTTGGCAGGTTGGCGATATGGAGCGCGCCGCTGGCGCGCGGATGGTTGCGGAAGTTCAGGAGGAACGCCACCAGCGGATCGGGAAGCAGCGCGACCTGCTTGACGATCCAGGCGACATAAGCTTCGAAATCGTCGTAAGGTGACGGAGATTGCGACAGGGCGGAAAGCAACAACTCTCGCGTCGTGTCGTCGAGTCGCCACCAATTAATCGGGCCACAGCGGCCCGGTCGGCGTCGTGACATATTACCTCCATGACCGGAGGCGCAAACGCCGCCCCTATTGCAGCCCTGCAGGAATTGCAGTAGGGTATTTAATTCAACGGCGTCAAATCTTGCACGAGGAGAGCCGTTGACCTTTCGGGGCTTGCGCCTCGGAAGCTAGCAGATGAGCCTGGGCGACCCAGTCAAGGAGCTTGGGCTCATCTGAATTCTGTTTGCAGTATTACCGCCCGCAGGTTCTTACCTTAACGACTCGGTAACGCGGCTAATTATCAAGCGCAATGGCCAGTCCTTCCTTGGTGCTTATCGCGCAATAGGCGATGCGCATTACGCAAACGGGGCATTTTCAAAAACGATCTGGAAAGAACCGGTTGCGGCACGATGCTACTACACAACGGCCCTGACGTAAAACTCTAAATAGCTGCAAAATCGCGGCTTACAAAGAAAGCGTTGGTCAGGAACAACGAACAGGGGACGGGCAACGAAACAACAACGGTGCTAGCCGGCGGCGCGGGAGGAAAGCTGAAGCAGAGAAGCGTTTGTACCTTTCTGTGGATTCGCAAGCGAAGGCTTTTCCATGGCGTCCTTGTCATAGAACGCGTCGCCGGGCTACAGGGCGAAAACCCGTAACGCGGTTTCTGCAAGAATATCTTTCCGGGCCGCCTTTGAGAGCGGCAACGCACATAACTGCTCGACGTTTGCCCGGATGCTGCGGACACCGGGGCCGGGCCAGTCAGAGCCGAATAGTGTCTTGTGGGCAAATTCTTCTACTCTCGGAAACCAACTGAGCAGTCTTTGGGGCGGGATGCCCGAAATATCCAGAAACACATTTGAATGCCTGCGTAGCAGGAAAAATGCGGTTTCAGTCCACAGAGGTCTGCCGCCATGCGCGATGACGATTTTTAATCGTGGGAAATCGACCGCCACGTCATCAAGAAACATGGGATCGCCATACTGATTGCGGGCGCGCGGAAAGATCGACGTCCCGGTGTGGAAGATGATAGGAATGCTGCTTTCCTCCGCAACTTTATACACCTGCTCTAAGGCTGCATCTCCGCAGCGATAGTCATTCGGGAAAAAGAGCTGGTGAGGAGGATGGATCTTTAACACACGCACGCCTAAATCATAGATGATGCGCTTCAATTCGGAGGCGGGATCTTTGCACAGTCGCGGATGCACGGAGCCGCACGCAACGAGCCGATCGGGAGCCTCTTTGACAAAGGCTGCGACCCAGTCATTGACCTCTTCCGTAAAGCCTAGTACTTGCGGGCTGACATAGTTCACCAAGACAGCCTTTTCGACGCCTTGCGCATCAAGGAAATTAAGCAGCTTGGTCGGGTGCAACATCAATTCGGCGACTGATTCAAAGTCATCATAACTAGCACGTAGTAACGAGAGCGCGTCGGCTTTGATCATAGGCAAGGGCATGATGTGCAGATGCCCGTCAATCACCCTTTCGACTTCGGCCGTCATAAAATCCTATTTTGCCCTCCTGAGCAATGATACAAGCTTCCCGCTGGGGGATGGTTGAGATGAGACCGCCCGGTGTCCGTCGGCAGCGCGGGGTCCTACACTCAGGTCGCCTTGAGCGCGCGTCAAGCCTGCCTGTCTTAAATACCACGCTATAATGTCGTCCGCCAGTATACGACCGCGCCGGCTGAGATCAAACCCGATGTCGGTCGCCGTGGCCAGTTCCCAGTCTGCCAAATCTCGGGCCGCTGCTATCGCGGAATCTAATAATGAAGGGGCTAACTCCGCGAAACGGACCCGACCCAATTTCACGCCCAATACAAAAGTGCGGATAGCAGCCTCCTCAGCGCTTAATAAGTGCGCCCGCTTAACGGCCCACCGGCCCTGCGCCGTGTCGGCCAAGTAATTCTCAAAACTTCTGCTGTTCTGGAACATCAAGCCCGGAAGCGTCGAATACGCCGACACGCCGAGTCCGAGCATCGGCGTGTCGGTCCAGGCGAAACGCCGATGCCTGTGAGCAAATGCAGTACCCTTCGTAAAGCTAAAACTCGTATCGGGTAAGTAACCCTGTCCTTCCAGGGTTTGGTAGGCGAAGTCAGCAATCTCGGTTTCGACGGTAGGGGCGAGCACGGCGTTTTCGAAAGGCAACTCGCCGGTTTGCGCAAGAATGGTATTGGGCAGCACCTGGAGCCGGTAGATAGACACCGACTCCGGCTGTAGCGCCAAGACCGCGGACATGAGGTCAGGCCACAATGCCGGCGAGTCGCCGAGCAGGCCGGAAATCAGGTCGATATTAACGTTCCAGAAGCCGCTTGCGCGTGCTAACTCGACGCAGCGGTACGTCGCCGCTGCGCGGTGCGGGCGCCCATTAGCTTTTAGAATGAGATCGTTAAAGTGTTGCGCCCCGATGCTTAGACGGTTCGCTCCTATCTCATTCAACACCTGTAGCTTTTCCGGCGTGGCTGTACCGGGCTCGACTTCGACAGTGAACTCCACCTTCGGTGCGATCCTGAAGTTCTTTTGGACGGCGTTATGAATCTGCGCCATCTCTTCGGCAGAAAGGTAGCTGGGGGTCCCGCCTCCCCAGTAAATGGTTGCTACTTCAACTGCCCTACCCGGCACGAGCCGGCCATAGAAGGAAATCTCCCGCAGCAAGGACCTCAAGTAGAGTCTGCGCAACTCCTGTGACGAGTTCGTTAACACCCTGTAATAACAGAAGTCGCACCGGTGCCGGCAAAAGGGTATGTGCAGGTATAAACTAATAGAGCCTTCCAGCCTAGCGATGCTGGCTTCGATGCCCTCGCGGCCATCTAGCAGGCGCATCCTGTCGAAAGACGGATACTCGACAATAAACGGTGCCGAACGTTTGTCCACATCAATACTAATCATTAACGTACTCCTTGCTCACTCTCTTACGTACGGAAAACCGCCCCGGAGCCGTATAAATTCGCAAACTCATCCCGAGAGAGCACGCACGCATTCAGCCATCGCTGATCCTTGCCTTCCTTAGGAATCAATTGATACTTCTCCGGCCCATTCTTGACGTTAAGCATCCACTGGGGCGGAATTTCGCCGGCAAGGTTTATCTTGATAATTAGGTCTTCGACCTTATCGGCGAGCTTCGCATTAATGCTATAGAAGACCTCACGTGGTCGGTCTTCGGGCTTGGTAAGCTTGGTAGGGCCTTTGTCAAAGAAGGGCGTAAATTCTTGCGCACTAAATTTCTCCTGATTGCCCTGTCTTGCGTGGTCGGCCGTGACGGCTTGGAAAAGGCCGTACTCTTTCGGTGCCAGTTCGATATGAACGCACCTTCTGGTGTGCCTTTCGCCGATCGCAAGTATGGCACCTGTGCCCCCTTTGACTTCTTTCTCTATGAGTATTGCGCAATCGTAGAAGAGGTTCTCGCGGCTGGCGACCCCCTCAAAAAGTGATATCACCAACCGCGTGAGGTTCTCCCTGAAGGTGGCCTCGTCTTTCTCCCGTTCGACCCAATAGGACTGGGGGATCGGACGGATGCGCGGTGCATCGGGTTGCAGCTTTCTTAAATCATCGATCAGTCCTGCAATGTTCGTGCGCTTCAGGAAACTGCTGATCATAATAATGTCGAGCGAGGGGAATCGCTCGCGGAACCTATGCAGATACCTAAGACTGGTCAACTTACCGGGGCTGGAGCCGCCATCTAGGCTGAAGTCCAGGCCGAGCATGGCGAATGGGGGTGCCTCCATGGTCAGAGCCGCCTCGATATCCTGCTCGTCGGCCGGATAGATGTAGGGTCTGACCTCACAGATGTCGGCGAGCAGTTTCTTGACGTGGAAAGCCTTCTCTTCTTCGTTCTCAATGAACGCAAAAACGTATGGGAACATTACATCCTCTCCTTTCCCGGCTTAACACTAATGGTCCAGAGCCAGTTCCGTTTGCCATCGGCCATCTTGTGTTCTGCGGGGGGCGTCCGCTTTCCTTCCGTGAAAACTCTAGACAGTCTATTGTAGACGCTTGAGATGCCCCGGCCAGTTCCGGCCCGTCGCTTCCTGGCCGTCACCGGATTGCTAACATACATGATAAGGAAGCCTTCTGCCAATTCCAGTTTCAGAGTGATCATGTTGTCCGCAGGAATCACCCGCGGCGAGTGTTTGAAGGCATTGCATAACATCTCAGTCCAAACCGTTTGGAGCGCGCTGAACTCGTCCTGGCTCAACGCGATAGATTCAAGTTTTATGTAGATGTTGAAGCAGCTCTCGAAGGGCCCGGATTTCTTACTGACATAATACTGCTCCTCGGCAATACTGCGAATCTCCCGCTCAATCTGTTCTTTTGTGTAGATCCCGTCCGGTTTGGGGTCCAACGTACTGACCTCGCCGGTAATCCTCTGATAAAGTCTGGCCCTATGTTCTTGGCAGCGCCTTTCAAGCCGGCGCGCATCTTCGTCTTCCGGGAACTGCTGGTAGAAGAGAGCGGCAGCGCTCAGATGGTTGAAGAGTTCATGGTCTTCCGTCAGGTACCGGTCGTAGATGCTCCTCATCATCTCTTTGACTTCCGCCTCGCTCTTCCTCCGGCCGGGGATAGACTGCCACACAGGCAGAAGCACTGAAACCAGATCTATGATGTATCTACGAATTGAATTGACGTCGTAGTCGCTGATCCTTGCCGTCTCTTTAAACAGGCGGAACGATATTACGCTTTGTAACTCGTCACCTTCATAATTGGCAAAAAAGACGACCTGATATTGCTGGCGGTCGGCCGGGCCAGCCGGGAAACGTACGCCGAGGTAGGAAACATCCTGGCTGAGCTTTAGCCCCTGCCTGCGACAATAGTCCCTCAGGGAGATTTCTGCTTTCTCCATGTCTAAGAGCCACAAGAACTTGTACTGCTTGTTATAGTTTTTATACTTGATGTCCAACACCATCGTCTCGTCGGCAAACTCTCTGTTACCATCCACGAGGACACACCACTCCAGAAGCTTGGCGTAGTCTCTATGCAAGAATTCATAACGCCATTGCGACTGGCTCGCGCGCGCTTTCTCCACCCCTGCGGAATGGACCTTCTCACTGTCGTTTAGGACGACGAAATTGATCGGGTCGCCGGAAAGCGCCTCTGGCACGGTAAAGGCTCGATCCTCAGGGATAAACCGCAAAGGAAACGCCCAGAACCAGTAATCCCCCAAGACAGCGGAAACGACCCGGTGGATTACTTCGGCCGTGGAAAGTTCATTTCGGTGAAACCGGTAGATTGTGGAATTCTCGCCGACGCAGTGGGCTGATAGACAACGGCCGAGGCCCTCGTCCTCCGGGTCTAACGCCCTGAGATGTTCTAACAGAGTTGGACTACCGTCCTGCGCGAGTGTATTCATAGTGCCATCGCAGAAATGCCCTTTCCCAAAGCAGGAAGAGCCGATAAAGCAGGTAGCCAGCCATCGCCGACGCGAAGATGCCCAAGTACATCTCCGGATAATTAATTGACCGCTGCATGTCGATTAAGAAGTGGCCCAGCCCGTCAGTGCCGAAGATCATTTCCACGGTGACTGTAAGAATATAAGCATAAGCAAGCGTCGTACGGGCGCCCGAGAGGATCTCGGGGGAAGCGGCCGGCAGTATGATATGAGTCAGGCTTTGGGACGGTGACAGGTGTAACATACGGGCGGTATCGAGGAGGATAGGGTCGACACGTCGAATGCTGTCATAGGTGGCTACAAGTAGAGGACCGAAAGAGCCGATGACGATCACAATCAGCTTGGCCGGCTCTCCTAACCCGAAGAGCACCAACGCTGCCGGAATGATGGCCGCCCCCGGCATGGGTCTGATCATTTCGACTAACGGCTCTACAAGGTTGAAAAACAGGGCGGAGCGCGCCATGGCGACCCCAAGAGGCAGCGCGATAAAGCTAGTCAGGATGAACCCTGCAGCCGACCTGGTTAAACTCACCCCCAAATTTGAGCCGAGTTCCTGCACTACATCCCACCGGAACGCCGTTGATAAAATAGTGGAAGGTAAAGGCAGGTACTTGGGATCGAAGAGAAGCCCTGTCCGGCCGACGAGCTCGAGCAATAGCAGGAGAACGAGCACGCTGATGAGGCCCATCATTCTGCCTCTTATGAGCGACTTCCTCATTATCGTATCCTTAATCATCCCGGCGGCCAGTAAACAGGTGGTACAAGCGGGCTCGCGCCCAATCAAATTCCGGGTCGAAGCGGGTCCTGTCCTGCGAGCGCGGGTAGGGTAGATTGTTCTTGATTTCCGCTCGCACACCGAAAGAAGGCCGCGAGAAGACGATCACACGGGAGGCAAGATATGCCGCCTCGTCAAGATCGTGCGTGGTCATCAAACAGGTGAAGCCATGCTTGCAGTAAAGGCTGAGCAGCAGGTCTTCGAGCTCAAGTTTCGTGAGATGGTCGACCGATCCGAAGGGCTCATCTAAGAGTAGAAAACGGGGGTTCGGGGCAAGCGCTCGCGCAAAACAAATTCGCTGCTGCTGCCCTCCCGAAAGCTGGTAGGGGTAATAATCTCCATACTCCTCAAGCCCCACCTCATGCAGATAATGTCTGGCGGTCTCCCTCTTTTCTGCCGACCTGACCCTTTGGCTACTGGAACCCGTCAGCGCCAACATTACGTTCTCTAGGGCTGTCTTCCAAAGCAAGAGTGAGTTCCGATAGTCCTGGAAGACGATCGCAAAATCGAGGGGCGGCGAAGTAACCGGTTGGCCGTCTAAACGTACCACCCCTTCCGTAGGTTTCTCCAGCCCGCACACAATCCTCAACAAGAGGGACTTCCCAATTCCTGACGGGCCCGTAATGACGACAAATTCCCCCTCATCTATGCGAAGCGATAGATTGCTAATGACCGGCCTTCCCCCATTGAACGATTTCGACAGGCCCGCAATTTCTATGACCGGTTTACTATTTGTCGCCACCATACAAGGCCCCTTCCACGGCGGACGCGTGGTCAATGAGTTTCTGGTGGAGCAATTCCGCATTAATCATCTGTAACTGGTCAGAGCTGACCTCGTCCTTGAACACAGGCAGGCGCACCTTGGCCGCAGTGCCTTCATCAATACGGGTATATTTGGGCAGAAGGGAGCGCGCCTCTGACTCATGCTGCGCAACAAACTCTCTTGCCTTGCGCATGGCCTCTTGAAAGCCCTGAATCTCCTTCCCATGCTTCTGCAGCCACTCTTGAGGGGCTATGTAAGATGCGACCAGCAGGGTTGGAAATACCTTAGTATATTCATAATCCAAAAGCTTAATCCCTTTGCCGGTCAAGGCACTGGTTAGGTAAGGTTCAACAGAAATTGTCGCATCCACCTCCCCTTTTGCCAGCAGGGCTTCCATCTGCGCATGAGGGACCTCGTAATAGCTGACCGCATTATAAGGCAGGCCATTCATCTCTAAGTACCGGTTCATTACAAACTGGTCTATGTTGTGCTGGGCATTTATTGCGATACGCTTACCATTAAGATCGGCTGGCGAGTTGATCGGAGAATTATCCCTCACCAGTAACGCATGGGCACGACTAGCGTCGGTTTCATAGACGGCCGCCCCGACTGTTTGAAACTGTAAGCCTTTGGAGCGAGCAACCAAGAGGGTGACAACATTCGAGAAGCCAATCTCCAGGTTGCCGCTCCCCAGTGCCTCCAGAATCATGGGCCCCCCATTCATTGGCGTGACGGACACCTTTAAGCCTTGCTCGGCAAAGTAGCCCTTTTCAACAGCAACGTATAGAGGCAGGGTGTCGATAATCGGGATATAACCGATGCGCAGTTCTGTAGAGGACGAATTGCCGCGATTAGTGCAGGAGATGATCCCGACGAATAATAGAGAAAAAACCAGAAGTGAGATTAACAGTACCTGTCTTCTCATACCCTTACACTCCAGCTCGCTGAATTAGAACGAAAGATATCTCCTGGATAGTAGCATCTTGATCCTTCTCGTCATCTTTTTTTTCGTTGCCCATTCGTTGGCAGTTCTTTTGGCGTTGCTGGTGCCCGACGAATAAACGTCGGTCTACGTCGCCCCAACGCTAAATGGCTGAAGCAAAGTCCTTTATCTCTTGCCCGTCGAGATGCCCTCGCATATCATCGCAGTCCAGTGGCGTTCTTTGACAACATAATCGCCTGTTCTGTATCCCGAACTTTTCAGCTTCGTCTATTACAAAGAGCCTAGGCGCAAGGTAGGAGAGGCAGCAGGTTGATTGGGAGGGCAGAATGTGAAAGTGGATCAAAAGATCTCCCCTTCTCAAATAATCCACTGCGGTTCGTCCACTTGCGAAGAAGGAACTGGAGCACCCAGCTGCAACATGTTTAAGACGATCCTGCGACCTGATTTGCAGGGCAGCTTCTTTCTCTAATATCAAAGCCTGCCTACAAAGGGCCGCTTCTAGGGCGGGCTCCTCAAACAAGCTAATGGTTGGGCGGTCTCATCGCGCGAGACTGACTCCGGATTGGAGGATGAAAGTATGAGATGTACGAAATGCGACAATCATATCTCAATCATCAGTACCTATTGCCATACTTGCCAAGAGTATGAGGTGCATCCCATTACTAGCATCGGTAGTATTGTGGCTTTGCTAATAATCATTTATCTAATGCAGGCTTCTTGAATTAGCAGTTCGGTTGCTTGTGCCTGCGCCGCGCGAACTCTAGATGGTGCCGCAGCCCCGGCCCTGAGAGGAGTTCGCTAGGAAGTACAGCCTGATTTCGGGTGCGGCTCAGAGGCGGCATTTTTAACCTTCTAGTTGGCTCCGATTTTGGGTGCGGCTCAATTGCACGTCCGTTCGGGGCTGGATCAATGGGCCTCCTCATTTCAAGACAGTGAGGGAATCTAAGACTATCATCGCTGGCTCTAGCAATGCACGCTCAAGCCCGCTAACTAGCCCAAGGCGCCTCGCTTTTTCAACCAATGTTCAAGCGTTCCTTTTCCACTTGGCGCGGGAGCCTCTAGACCTTTGGCTCCGGATATAAGCATCCCCTCGCAACTTACCGGTTGCCCTAAATGATGTAAGCATTTCCCAAATGTGGAGCTAGTGGGTTTCACGTCCAAAATAGATATCAACGGATTACTAGCTAAGGCGAGCAGGTCTCCTGCTGGACTAAAAGACATGGAAGTCCACTTATTGGCTTCAGCATTCAATTCTAGAATTCTTTTTCCACCAGGACTCCAAATTTCTAACTTTCCTAAGGCATCAAGCATTGCGAAGTCTCCCGTCATAGGATTGATTTCAATCTGCAAGATTTTTTCTAGCGATTTAAAATTAGCGTTGAATGCTGCAGTATCAATAACTGCCTCGGGGTTCGCCTCAGCCGCCATCAATCCCTCACAGCTTTCCGACGATAACTTCTCTGGAGACAGTCTCGATCCCTTGTAGTAGTTAAAGAACTTTATTTCACCTTGATTACTCCCACAAATGACAACCCCATTCGGGTATATGGCTAGGGCAGTTATGGCTGTTTTAAAGATCCGGCGAGAAGCAATTCTTCTCCCTCGTGAGTCAAAAACTTGCACACTCCCATTATACTTACCTACAACTAGTAAATCTCCTTCTGGATAAAACCTGAGTACAGTGGGGTAAGTAAAATCTCCCGTTAGGGTGATAATAGGAAAGCCATAGGCTCGTTGAATATCATAAAGAATCACTCTTTTCTCCCTCACCCGTTTAGTAAAGCCAGGATAATTGGCATATTTATTAACCTCATATGCTAGTGAATTCTTTAGGGCCAAGAGCCCTCTGTTAGGGGCAATCGCAATGGCTGTCGTACGACCTTCAAGCGCTCGCTCATGAAACTCATTACTTTTAGCTAATTCAACCCAACCAATTCCCCCTTCATAACTCATATAAAGTCTTTGACTCATAGGATCCCAGCATACAGAATCTGATTTCTTAGATGTAGGAGAGGGAATGCTCTTCACAGCCCCCCAATGACTAGTAGACCATAGATGGATAACGCCGTCAGATCCCACAGTCGCTAGAACTGGGCTGTCCGAAATCCAAGCCAAAGAGATAGATGGACGGGGAGCATAAAAGGTTATTTTGGTTAGATCTGCGCCCCTTAAATCTGCCTCGTCCAAGATCGTATGCGTTAATATACAGCGACTTAGATCTGATCCCCTCAAGTCCATCTTTGTGAGATCGCTCGCACTGAGATCAGCACCTGAGATGACCACTTCTCTCAAATTGCGCCCTTTAAATTCTTGGCGCAAGCGGTTCAGCAAGGTTGCCCCATTCCCTCCGCAGTACCCTACCTGATGAAATGTTTTTCCTCTCGTTGAGTCGATTAGTTCCCATAATCTTTCTTGCTGTTCTATCATTGGTTCCAGGAAATCGAATACCTCAGGAGTCAAGATCTGTCTGCCGAATGTCTTTCTTAATACTTCTAACGACTCGCCAGCGAACAAAGCCATACAAGTCCCTCCTGAAGTCATACATCGAGGTAGGCCCTCAATCTCTATCATCTGCTCTTTACATATCTGTTTTTCATTCGGGCAAAGAAAAAAGTCATGCCAGTATCGAATCGGCAATTTATTGGAATCATTGCTTTGAGGGAAGTATGCGGTTATCCACTCAGACATAGGGGCAAAAAGACCTAATTCAGCAGCGAATTTATAAGCTACGAAGAATTCCGGGAGGGATTTATGTGAGAAGGAATAATTCCCATCCTCATCACGCACCAAGAGTGATTGACCTATTAAGTCAAATTTCCAATGATCTATTTCTCTATCCTTCAATTCAGGCCGGTATTGACGCAAGTGATTAGGAAACTGTGAATAGTTAATCTTCAATTCACCAGTTGATAACATCTGCCAAGCTAATTCGCACAAAAAATAGACCTTATCAGCCATAGACGTGAAAGAACGCTTCTCGCGAATGTTCTTGAGCAATAGCTCTTTAGTGGCATAAAGAAAGACCCGCGACAGGTCTATCTGACTCTTCTCATCCAGCGAAGGAAGAGCTGCAATTATGAACTCTATCAAACCTGCACGTTGAGCAAGATCCGCTAGAGAGGAATTTGAAAGTATTCGTTCTGCCAGCTGACCTCCAACCATCTCTCCCTCTCGTTTTATTAGTAGCTTTGTAATTTGGGCAGGAGTCAACTTTTTCAGATGTATTATTTGGAACTTAGGGGGCTCCAGTACAGCAACGGTCACTGGGCTATCGGTCGGAGTATCCTCCCCTCCAAGTGTCTTGGTCGCAGCTTTGGCAAATTCGAAATGCTCAGCACGACAGGTAAGTATAGCCTTAGCTCCCGGACCAATCGCACGAGCTAGCTGCCAAAAATGATCAATCTGTTTCTGCCTATTAGTGCGGTCTGCCATCTCGTCAAAGCCATCGAAGATAAGCAACAACTTACCCATGCGATTAAGTTGTTGATACGCACTATAGCCCGGCAAGCCAATTTCAAACTTCCGGAAGAAAAAATCCGAGAAGAGAGTTTCTATCTTTTGTGCACTAGTAAAATCTCGTAATTGTACAAGAATTGGAATTCGGGGACGCTGCCGTCCACTTTCTCGAGCCGACTTATAGGCATGCAAAGCCCGGTAAGCATATTGCAGACAGAACCAAGTTTTTCCTGTCCCAAACTCACCTAATACCGAAATGTGCTCTGCAGATGGATCTTCTAACCACTGATCAATGTAATCATCAATGCGGTCATAATCGCTTATTCCAAGTCTCTCACCAGTTGCTGGATCTATATCATCCTTAGTACAACCCAAATCTATATAATATCTAGAAACCTGCTTGCGCTGAACTTCGGCCTCCATCCAAGTGAAGTATTTGTCGAAATTTGCGTTCTGATCAACAAGTTCGTCAAATGTGTAACATTGCAGTCGAGCATCCCCTTTGATTGATTGGCGGGCAGCCGGAGTTATATGGCGCATTGAAAGTAACCAGCCCCTGTGAGTCCCTTGCTTCTCCACAGCCAGTCTTAGTTTTTGGGCATCGGCGACAGTAGCTTCACCTTGGATACCATATACAAGTACGCGATCATATCCGCCAGTGATGGGCTCGTTGAGAATAAACTGAAACGATCCTGCCTCCGCATCAATATATGACTCCACCTGATGGCCACACACTTTCAGCCACTCATGCACGTCTGTTTGAAATTGTTCGAAAGGCTTGGTCCGTTGGGCTTGTAATGGCATGTGCTTGGAGGGGGAAACAAGCTTGTTCTTCCCTTGCTCCTCTTTTTTTCCAAGCCTCTTCGGCAATGTAAAGGAGTAGCGGCCATCTTTCGCGGAGTCTTGATCACTCACCCATTCAGTCCGTTGATCGCTCCACCGCCTTAAAAATATTGTCCCCTGTCCGCTATCAAAATCTAGATGGACAAAATTATACGAATTGGTATAGCGCGGGTCGTCGGGTACGCGGCGGTCATAGCTTGCTCCTGCGGGAATATGAACATAGTTGCTATTCGGGCCGTGAACTATCTTTATTTGGGGAAAATGCTGGTGACCGCACAATATGAAGTGACACTCTTTAGTCAATCTATCTTCTACGCGAAGACGGTCGAACTCATTCAGCCATTCGAACGGGTGGTGTAAGACGACAATACGAACATCAGCATTGGCAGACTGTTCGAGAGCCCTATGGATCTGCGGTTCGCCGAGGATCAGGTACCCACGATCATTAACCCTGCCTTTACTATCCTTATTATGCCCTGTGAGCCATGCAGAATTTAAGCACAATATAGAGACCACCTTGTTTTCAACGGTCAATCGCCTTAGATACCAGTAAGCTAAATCATAATCTTTAAAGTCTTGATAACCGCCAAGGTATTCAGCTGCAAAGTTTCTATAGTCAGTCAGAGGCTCTAGTAACGCCCGGCGCTTACGATCATCTGTTAACCAGTGGGCTACTGCTTCAGAATTACTCAGCTTGTCCAAGAGTTTTTCTGATAGGATTTCCAAAGCATCACGATCTACGTCGTGATTTCCGGGAACAATGAATAAACGCTCCCGGCCAGCATCTCCTAATCCCGTTGCCTCTAAAAGGGGAGCAAACAAATGCTCTATGGCTGCCGTGTATTCTATTGATTTCCCGTGATATGCGAGATCCCCACTGAATATAATGAAGTCTATTTTTTCTAATTCAGGAGAAATCTTAGTGCGGTCATGGATGTCTCGCATTAAGAGGTCGCGAACAACTTCTCGATCAAAATCTTTACCCTTCTGATGCCAATCAGAAAGGTGCAGCCAAGTTAGTCCAGTCATTTTCGAATATCCCCTGCCGGAACCAGCCGTTCTAACCTCGATTCGCTTTGACGCCCAAGACAGTACTTCATCAACCAGTAGGTCTAAGGGTTTGTTTCCATCAACAAACAGATCTGATATTCCGGGAAGTACTGATTGGACTTGCGCCTCGGTTGAGTGCGAGTCTATTAGTCCAGGTTGCTTAGCGTCCTCATTCCTCTCAGATAATCGCGAAGCGCGAAGGCCTTCAGTTACTTCTATATAGATGATGTATAACTGAGAAGGAAATACTATCCTGCGCAACACATTTACTATTTCTGCATGTCGTAAGCCATCGACGATTAACGATTGTCCAGGAATCCAATCAGCTTGCCCTAGGACTGTCCTACAAAACTCGTCACAGCCTTCATTGATGAGAGACTCACCTATCTCTTGTAGTGTTCGTCTGGATTCCTCAAGGCCCCGCTGGCGAGCAACTGACCGCACGTAGTCCCCAAAACTAACATAAGGCCATCCCAGCGCTTCGGCGACTTTACTGGATAAAGTGGACTTCCCGCTACCTATCTTTCCTGCAAAGCCCAAAATTACTGCATCTGCCATTCTGCTACCCTTCTGTGCTTACCGCCGAAAAGAAATTGAGCCTAACTTCTGTATTCCTATGCTGCATCCGGAATGGCACATATTTTACTCCGATACAATGGTCGGCTTAGGCACATTATACAGTTATAACGCGTTGAGTTTCGTACGAATATTCTCATATAGGGTCTTTGCCCTTTCTATCAGGTCGTCATAAGTAAAAACCGTTATCGCCTGACTATTGATACAGTAGCGCTTGAGTTTAGCCGATTGTTCTGGTGATAAGTCCTTCCTCTTTCCCATCACTAGCAAGCCTCTAGGGGAAGAAATTCCCGGCATATGATAACGCGCATACTCACTATGGGAATCAACCCATTCTTGAAAATCTATAACTTGTCCGAAGGCGTGAGTAAACTCGGCAGTGAAGTCATTCTTCGCAGTAAATATGCTGTCTTGCGGCTTCTCTATTTCAACGAGTATATACTCATTATCAAGCCTGCGAACAACAAAGTCGGTCTTATACTCCAGCCCGAGTTTTTGTTGGTCTACTATTTGGTCAGCCAGTGGATCGATAAAGACTGGGTTCGCTGCGAGGAACTGTTGATACTCCTTTTCTGGAAGATCACTACTGACCAGCCTTTCGAATTCATCAATCAATCTTTTGGTAATTCGTATGGAAGATTCCGTAAAAATTTCGAATACCGAAAGGCGAAAGGCGTCAGCTCCGGCCTTGCTATTGAGACCTATGTAAGAATTATTCTGGTAAAGGAAGTGAAGGAGTTTATCAAACAGACTCTCGCTAATCTGACTCTCTGTTATAAGATCGTAAAAGGCTTCACGAGCTGCAGTAACTATTTCTGGGCTGAGGGGAAGGTTCAAAGGGGGCATAATAGGCATGCGCCCCAGCATAAAAGCAGGCGGATGCTGCCCCTGCGCAGCGTGCCAGAGTGATTCGATAATAGCTGCAGGATATATTATCCCTGGTGCCTCTTGTATAGTAGAGACGAGGGCCTGCACGCCCGCTACTCCTTTTTGTAATAAGCCCCGGCAAGCCATACGGGGCAGGTCATATTTATCACAACTCATCCCATCAATCTCTAGGAGGAGTCCTCGCAGATGTGTTAGAGCCGACCCATCCTCAGCCGATGCTAGACTTGCTATCTTTCCAGATAATTCTTCTGCGGAAGGTTGATTAAGAAAGTTTTTGTCATCCATCAACTCCTTCACTAGCGCTACGAGTTTGCCGATAAGAATTTCCCTGTGCCCGTCTCCTTTTACAACCAAGTCGGCTGTCTTTGGTAGGACGGTTCGTACTTGTGCTTCGGTTGAATGTGACTCTACACGTTCAATATCACTGGGATCTGTAATATTTTCTTCACGTAAATGGGTTAAGCGAATTCGATCGTCCACGTCTAGGAAAACAGTGAGCATGATAGAGGGCTTTACTAAATTCTCTAATATCTCTTCAACTTGCGTATGCCGAATGCTATCGATTACTAGAGATTGGCCGGGCTCCCATTGAACTTGTTGCAACACAGCGCGACAAAATCCTTCACAATCGCCACTGACCTGAGTTGCTCCAATCTCCTGTAACACCTCTATTGATGTGTCGCGCCCTTGCTGGCGAGCAAGGATGCGTATGTATTCTCCAAAGCTTGTCCAAGGTAGTCCCAAACTCTGGGCCACGCGTTTCGACAACACCTTCCTGCCGCTTCCTACCCTACTGGCAAATCCGAGAACAATTGAACTCATAATCAACCCGGTGGCAACTTTAATTGTTCAGACGCGGATTGCAGCACCACCCAACCTCGTCGGTCCCGTTTCTCGATTACTAAAGGCTGAATAGCTTGCACATTTTGTATGCGCATCAAGGTAGCGAATAGTGCTTTCTTCCTGTCTTCCCAAAAAGATGGATCTTGAGCACACAACGCGTCAGCATACTGCTGCTTGATTGCATCAAGTGATCCCGGCTCAAGCTCATAAAACCAAGCATTGGCGACCCTGCATATCCCTACAACCGGCCCGCCGGCTCTTTTCAAAAGAATTACATCGTCTTTCCGAACGGATTGATATGGCGCACACCGCACAGAAGAAAACCGGGATTCAATTTTCTTCGAACCATCTAAAACGTACTGGAGGAAAGGCTCGACAAATACAGCCAGATGAAGTGAGTATGGTGCCGCATTGTCGGAAAGGAGACAATCTAAGTAATTTCTCCAAAAGTTATTTTCCTGAACAGCTGGAATGAGGTCAAAGGCAAAAAAAGAATGCCATTTCATCATTCACTCAACTCTCCCTGAGAGATAGATTTTCATCTTCTTCTATTCTGATCATGTCCTTGATCCGTTTTGCGGCCTGAGATACAAGTAGACGTTCCTCTGTTCTGAGCCGCCTTACTAAATTGGCCGCAACTCGTTCATCGGGCTGCTGACCATTTGCGAGGGACTGCAAAATACTTTGTAGTACATTTGTCCCATGGCAAGCAAAGACCCGATTGCCTGAGGTCCAAACATCGATTAATCTGCGGCGCTCATCACGTCTACTGACCGAGGGCAGAATGTCACCTAGAACAACCGAAATCAGACTTGGGTCGCAAAAGCCAGACAGGTGGCGCAATCTGATCCGTATGCGTACCGTTCCGACCTGCTCTTCCACAAATGGGCCTTCGCTTGCTATTGGCAATCGGGGGCGAGGCAAGTCTGAAGGGCGATCGCGGGAAAACAAGGCAAGATCCCCGGCTCGCCATTCGGTAGATACAGCAGAAAGGCCTTCTGCTCTAAGGGCGTTGACTTCAAAGGGTGGTGAAGTATAGGGCAGGGCTGAGGGCTCCAGCCGCAATAAAGTTAGGCCTAACTCATGGGCCCAGTCGAATAAGGCTACCCTGTCTTGCTCAACGCCAGGCCTCGTACCAACTGGAGGAATGCTAACTATTACATAACCTCCTTCTCGGCAGAGTTGCGTTGCAGCCCAGATAAATCCGTGAAGGTGCTCCTCATACCAGGGCGGATCTGCTATTACGGCCGCCGCTTGTATTTGAGGTAAAGGGTCAGCCAGAAGGTCGCACTGCTCAGCCCTTGCCTCGGGTGTTGAGCGAGAAAAGCTATTTATTATTGTCTGACTGGCATCGAATAAAGCCACCCTTCGGGGGTAATTCTCATTGATTGAAGTGCGCAATAAGGTAGGGGTGCCCAATAGGATGACTGTTTCTCCAGAATCGGTAAACTCTAGACACGTATTTAGTAATCGCTTAATCGCTACATTACTGAACCGCCAGTCATAATCGAGAGGATGGGGTACTGGCAAATTGATCTTAGGGCAAGGATTGATCAGGTCCTGTTCCTGCCAACGATCCTCTGCGGTCGGCGGATTCCTAAAAAGACTTTCTCTATCGACTCCAAGACGCTTGAGAGACTCGAACACAACAGATGGATAAACTCCTGGGAGCTTAATTAACAACTGATCAAAAGTTTCAGCGCCATGTAGGAGTGCCTTGTGAACCCAGGCATCCACCAGATGCTCGAAATCTTGGTTTGCTGAACCCATCGTGCTCATATCCGTATTCGGCTCCCTTTTAATGGGACATCAGCAATATTACGCGCTCGGTCCTCGCTAGAAAAACGATTCTCTAACTCTTTTTGCCAAACGTCTAAAGCCAGCCACTGATTCTTTAATGCGTCCCTTTTTATATCATCCAAGCGAGCTACTACTGGCGTGAATATCTCAACCTCCAATGGTACTGTGCGTAAAGGCAAATATTCATCTAGCAATTGTAGGCGATCAATAAAGCGTCGGACATCGTCATTTATCCCCTCAGTAGAGGGAGTGGTTATGGTGATATAGGCGTATAGATCAATGCCTGTCGCTAACAGATTGCCAAACAAGGTGAACTGGCGCTCGAATATCTCTGGCTCTGCAAGGGTATTAAACGAGAACGACTGAGAGTTGAACCCTTTAAAGCAGCACACTCGCCCGTAGTTTCTATAAGACGTGATAAGCTCACGATCTTCATCTGTAAGGAATTTCCAGAAATAGTCATTACTCAAGTTGTCATCTGACCAGAGATAGATGCTCTGTTCCAACCCACGATTGCGCAGCTCAGCCATCATCCATGGCACCCATTCAGGAACTAGATCAGGTTGCCCTCCAGAGAGATCGATCATTGGAGGAGGATCGGTCTGCTCAAGATAAAGATTTATAATTTGCTCCGGTGTCAACCAGTCAGAGTATTTGCGGTTGGCTGACAATAGGCTGAATGGAACGAAGCAATACCAGCATCGCCAATTACAAGAGGCATTCTGGAAAACTTGTGCCCGCAATATCTCTGAAGGTGGCAACGCAAGTGCTTTGCAGGCTGGATCAATAGGCAGGGGGTTAGAGGGCCAGCCTGGTCGCTTCTCACGGATAAAGTGTCTGATACGGCCAAAACCGCTACAATTCGCAGGCTCTGTCATGTCCTGTTCCTGCTCAGTGTTATGGAAATTGGTGATTAGCAGCCGTCTGTTAATCAGGTCAATTGATTGTGCGCGATAACGTGATGAAAGAGCATCTGTGTTAATCAACGCCATATCTTTACCCCTTCTTCACGCTTGAAAATAGCTCTGGGTTCTTCTCTCGAATTTCAGACGGTTTTTCCCCTTGCTCCGTTAATTCAATCTTCTCTTCAATATAGCGCATAACTAACTGGGCTAAGTACGAAATCTCGGGTTGAGTTAAATCGCGTCCGAACTCAATGCCATGCCAGTTTTCGATACAGCGACGACAGCACGTTGCCGTGGCATGCTGGGCATAGTAAACAGCCCGATCACCTTCCCAAGGTGTCTGAAACCCCTCCCTAAAATTCTCAGCCTTGCCGACAGACTGCCGAATTCGATTCTCAGCTGCCTCACGCATTCCGAGAAGCCCCTTCTTGCGCGCGTGAATTATAGCCTTAGGGCTCATATTCACAACACACCAATACTGATGCCTGACCCACTCATTTTTCAGTGCAGTAACTGTGTTTTCGATGTCTTTTGAGTCGCGGGACTGTACCTGTTTCCAATCCACCAATTGGTCCTTACCACACACCTGACAAGATCCCGCAGGTTTACTCTCTTTCCCTTTCTTTTTGCTTGTCCTAAAGCAATGTAGGCCATTGTCGCAGTCGCTGCCTCCGCAGGACATTCTGCCTTTTAATGATTTTGGTTTAGCCTTTTGCGTATCTGCGGCCATCACCTCAATCCTCAGGATCAGACAAGGCTAGTTGTAGCAAACTTCGGTCAACTTCATTAAGGGATCTAAAGTTTGCATGTTGTAAAAAGATATCTCGCGCCACTCGCCAAGGTTCAGTACTTACCTCCTGGAGATTGGTAGCAGCCCCCCACCAGTTGGTTACCTCATCTTGCCAGAGACGGTAGGCCATGTGATTCGCAAGCGCACCTACCGAGACATTTTCTTTCGCGGCGATCCGAGGAATAACATTTGTCAATAGCGGCACTTTACCCTTTGATGCTTGTACACATATTTCAACCAACTCCTCTGCCCGCCCATTCAACAGAACGTCGCCGGCAAATTGACTACATGTCTGTTCCTCTTCAGAGTCACGTCTTTCTTTTGACGTTTCGCTGGATTCAATTATACACAACTCATCAACTTCTGGGTCTTGACCAATGTGGCGGAATTCATGAAGAAAGTCGAAGGACCAACGTGCAACTGATGCAGTTTGCTGCTTCAGTACAATAATATTTCGGCCTTGGACTCGCCAACAGGCGCCGTGGAACGTTCCCCGATCACTTAATGGGAGAACGGTAACTCCCAACCCCCAGGCGTATTTTAGAATGTCCTCAAAGGTCACTGCCCCGAAGGATGAAAGTATAGCTTGGCGAACTTCATCCGGCTCCGTCGGAATTGGCTTTGGTACTATCCCTTCAGTAGCCTGTAAGGCTAACAAGGCCATATGGTGTGCATATATTGTATATGCTTTGACCTGAGGCTCTCTTGCGGTTGCAGGCAACTTGAACCGGGCGGTGCCCAAGGCAGGAAACGTATTAAGTTGAAGTGGAGCCGCGTCAAAGAACTCTGCCACCGTGCAGCGTAGAATCCTACACACTATCGTTGCCGCCTGAAGTACATATTTGTCCAAGCCCTGAACGATCTTGCTTTGAAGTTGAGCAGCAAGCGAGTGAGGAAGCATCTTCTTTAAGACAAAATCGCGTTTGAATCCAACCTCTTGTAGCCGGCTAAAAAACCTTGCTGGGGTAATCATCGCATTCGGAAGGAAAACATCTTCTCGAACGCTGATTCCAAGAGCTTTAATTATTTCCATGACCCGCTCTAGACTAGCAGCAGCGTAGTCAGTCGCCTCGTAGCGCTGTACCTGCTGCTCTTTAATACCTAAACGTTCAGCCAGCTCCCTTTGGCTCAAGCCAGACGCAATGCGGGCTTGTATTAAAGCGCTTGGTAAATCCTCGAATGATTCACGTGCGATTACCGTTCGAGCGCCAGCTCGGAGAGCCTCATACTCAGCTAATTGTGCGCGAAGATCCTCCAACTGGCTTTGTAAAGCCTCCCTTTGTGCCTTCTGTAGAAGAGGATGTAATTTGTTGCTCGGATCGGCATGGGAATCCATCTGGTTTAGAGCCCGCTCAAACCTTTCTGCCTCGGCTTTAGTAATTCTGTACTGTCGTTCGTTTTTTATCATATTCTTAGCTCCCTTAGATTGATGGCGACAATACCCTTCAAAGCCCCTGTGTTTTTGTCCCTTTGGAAGAATTCCCAAAAAGTAATGCCACTACTTCCCTCAATAATCTGTGCGGGGAAGAGCTCACCAAGATACTTGGTTTTCTGTGCGGCACGGCCGTTATCGAAGTCAAGCAAAACAGGATCAAGGAGAGTCGGGTCAACCTCGGCCACATCCCAGCAACCATCGTAATCTCCAGGAAGAGCTTTTGCTGTTACAAAGCTGCCGTCTATGAAGGCTGTTTTACATCCCGCTCGTTTCAAAGAGCTTAATGCCGCTAACAAACCTTTCATAAGGAGTTGCCTGTAAGAACTTCCAGAAAATCTGGCAACAAATTCCTCAATTGATGCTTGATGCACCCCGGCGGGAAGAAAACCTTCATCAGTGAACGGCGGTATCATAACACAACTTTAAAGTTGTGTTGAAAATTTGTCAAGTGATTTTGGCCTGTATACGCGAATGATGGTTGGGCCGTCTATAAAAAATGCGTCCGCTCGCATTCTCTTGAGTTAGGGTGAGTCATAAGGGCACTAGCCGTAGCTGTGAAGTGGTTTGGGCCAGAGATGGCTTGCAGGAGCGATGTGGAAAGATTCCAAATAGAAACATCAAGATCAAAGGGAAAGACTGTATGTTCAACATCAGTCCTTCGGGTGATGCACAGCGTATCTACTCATGCAACGCTAAGTAACTATTTCTCAGGTACTGTAGTAGTACGGAATCGTATCTCGCCGCGCAGAGCGCTAGCCGCGCCATCACATCTTTGCAAAAAGTCAGCATCGAATTGGATCAACCTACCGTGTTGATCCCGCTGGACAGTCAGTATGGTAAACTGCGCCTCGACTTCACTACATCCGCGCCCGCCACCAGACACCATGAAACCAGACCGAGAGTCATCCTGAAAGCCGGCTCGCTGAGCTTTTAAGTAGGTCCCAGTGGTTAGTGGGCTACCAACCGGAGATATGAAACTCATCTCCCAGGGCATATCATCCATCCTAAATGAAAAGACAAGCTCATTAGGTGTATCCTCTTCCACCGTCAAATGGGCGGCTTGGCCAGTTAATCTGATTTTCTGCCCGTTCCCGATGTATTCGTTAGGCTCGCTATCGAGTGACAGGAAGGTGCTGGGGAGAATATTGTACTTAAATGCCAAAGCGGGGCGTCGGGAAGATGTCTGAGCCTTAGCCTCAATAGCCTCTCTTTTTGGTGGACTACCTGTTCCTACCCGCGCCTCTGCGGCGGCGGTTGCCGAAAGCGGGAACTTAATTAACTGAGCATCAGGGTGCTCAGGCTTAGAAAGTGATACTACTGATGGGGTCGCACGGTCGAACGAGGAGGCCGACACCTTTCGAAGTAGTTCGCCAATAGTCAGGCTTGCTTGTCCTTTAAATGATTGCCCGTAGATAATCATTAAACGCCTGGCGAGCGGCCCTACGCTTAACGGTGAGTCGGGATCTTCTGGGTCTTGGACTGTAGGCACTACAGTGCCGGGCGCGGTCGAGTATACGGCGATAGTCGGCCCGTGAAACTCGTTTTCGTATCTCAGTACTTTGAATACGTCAGTCAGGTTCTTCGCCAGTTGTTGGGAGATTACAGTGTCCAGGAGGGTCACAGGGGTGCCTTCATAACAAGCGTCGAGCAACAGCATCCCGGCGAGTTTATGGCTTTCGATCATGTCTGACACTTCACCCGCGTAAATGGCTGCGTCGCCGAGCGTATCAATGTTGATACGCTCCTTGGGCACGGCAAAATTCCCGGGGATGGAAAAGTGGTTCCACCCGACCCCTTCTGAAACTCCATGCCCACAGAAGTAGAAGATAATTAACGGGTGTCGGCCAGGCAACCGACGTACTCTCGAAATCAAATCGTTCAAAGCTTTGAGTACATCCGCTTTGGTGACGCGCCTCTCCTTCTCGGAGACGAGCGTAATCCCTGCGGCGGCCCCAGACCGGTCAAACAATGCTGACACCTTCCTCGCGCTCCGGTTAGCGCCTTCTAAATCTTTGAATCCTTCGCCGCCCCCTTCCGTTCCATAGTAGGTGTTGCCGACCGCGAGATAATAAATATCGTATGCCTGCGGATCAAAGTGAGTTGGAAAGCCCGCTGCCAGATCCGGAAATAGCAAGAGCGGGAGCAGGGCTAAAAATCGCATGATGATCCTTTATTGCGGCTGTGTGAACCATTGGTTTCGGGAGGAATCTCGGCAAACGGTGATCAGTTGATCAGCCCGCACCTTTAACCTGTCTCTGGTGCTATTGCCTTTCAAGTAATCTTGAATTTCGACATGAAAGTCGATCATGGCGCGCTCGACGGCTTTGTCCTCTACGTAAAGCATGTCCCCCCAATATAGTGAATAGAATTGATCGATGGCCTTCTTGAGGTCGGCCTTATTCAGATCTTCCGCCGCGATTTTGCCGACCACGTTGCTGATCTTCATGTACACTTCAAGCTGTTTCTCCCATAAACGGCGCTTGAATTCCAAACGGTCGTTTTCGGCAATCAGCTTATACTGCCGCTCCAGTTGAGCGCCCTGCTCCTTTGAGAATTGCCAAACACCTATCAGCAGGCCGACGACGGTGAGAATAGGCGCGACGACTTTTGCGCCAACATCCCATTTACGATAAGTTTCCTCGTCCATTGCCTATTTCAATCCACCTCATAATAAAAAATCAGGTCTTTAGTCGGGGAGACCTTTGACTGGGCCTTTTGACGCAAGATCATCGATTGACGTGCTGTCCCAGGCTTAGGAGGAGGGAAAATTAGCAGGTACTCCACATCATCTACCTTTAAGGCCACATCCAGAGATGACACCCTGTGAATGCTCCAGTGTTTTTCATCAGCCTTGATCTCCCTGTTGACGCATTTCTTAATGACGACGCGACTATCCGAATAGAATGTCCAAGATTCGCCGCTCTTACATTTGTCATTGCCCATGTACTTTTCAAAGCGTTGGAAGACCCACACCTTATCAGTTTTGCCGGTCAGCTTGTCAGTCTCTTCTTTTGTATCTTCCTGAGAATATGAAGGCGCACAAAGCAAAAGGAAAAGGAGCAGGAGAAGGGAACTCTTTTTGACCATAATCCTCTCCGCCTTGGAGATGACACTCCATAACCATTGTTCCAAGGCAACAAAGAAGTTATTACAAGAGTAGTAGTCACTGCCCGCTGGTGGTGCAGGGCCAAAACAATAGTTGGCCCGCCTCCCTTTGTCAACTTGTGATCTGCCCCTGGCGATGAAGTTATGTTGGGATAGAGACTGTTCACATCTTCCCGACCTGTAGCGGCCCTATCGACCGTATGAGGCCACCGAGCCCACCTTGATCCACAGGGGGTATGCGTTCGCCTGTGAGCAGCCGATTTAAATAGTGATTGTCTCCACTGGCTATTGGAGGAAAGTTTCCTCAAATCCCTTTGTCTTTCTTCATCTGCGCCAGAATACTTTTTAATGTTTCCAGATCGATAATCTCACCTGGGGGATGCTTTAGAAACTTTCGATTTACTTCAATGAAGTACTTTTCAATAATTCCTTTCCTCTTCTCCTTGGCGTTGTTCTCCGTCAGCTTCTCAGGTTCATTTGCCATAATGTGTCTCCTTATTCAGAATAGTCCCTCCGGCAGGTGAGATAACTTTAAGCTATTACCTCCTTGTCTTTACTGGATAGAAAAGGGTCGTTGGTGAAAGAGCCTTCACGATCACATACTATATCGCATCGATAGATCATAACTCGCCCAAGGAATAATTCAGATCTGATCTGACCTCGCTGTGCACGTTTTCGGATGGTGCTATGACTCACGCCCTTTAGACTCGCTGCTTCAGCTACTGTCACTAAGTTCTTTGCAATTACGGTTTTCGCCTCGGTAAGGCGATGATGCGCCTTTCGGCAGCGATCTGTGTCGAACCTCGCCCACGCGCGCTTCTTTGTGAACACAGTGCCACAGTGCTCACAAACTGTCTTCTCCATTGTGGAGATTGCATTAGTTTCGCCAGATTCGACCCGATAATTCGACATGGTGAAAGATCTCACCTCAACCATCCTTAGCCGGCTAAGGTAAGAATGCTCTTGATCTCCAAGCTCTGTAGAGCTGCATCAATCGTCTCCTTTATGCCTGGCACACTTGCATACTTGTATACACAAGAACGGTTCACGAACTGCCATCGCTGGGGAACTACTCCCTCCTTCTGATAGCACTCGGCAATCCACCAGATGCGGCGGATGGCAAACTGCTCTAGAGTTTCAGCCACCCTCTCCAATGCTTTTCTAGTGCGCGGGAGCTTATCCAGCTTTTGTTTCAGCAATCCTGACAAGCCGATTTCTTTTCCTATTGCAGATATGGTCACTCTCCGGGGGCGCTCAGGAGCATTCTTGATTTGCAGGGCCGCGGTTTCTACCTTGCTAACGACATCTTTATCTCTGTTCACCCAGTCAATACTCGAAGAATTATGGTTAGTCTTTCTTGAAGGTAAAGGCCTATGAGATTTTAGCCACTCCTGGTCATTCGCAAGTAACCAGGTATATATTCGCAGTAAGGTTTTTCGAAGTCGCTTCATCTCAATTCCTGGCTCTTTAGCCATCGTAGATAGCCACATTTGGCGAAAATCAGCTCGTTTTCTCTCTTTGTACGTCAAAGCATCTTGGAGCTTTAAGTCTGAAATCGGATCAGCGGGCGCGGCGTTGCCGCTCTGACGATCAGGAGGAAGTCCTAAACGTTGAACATAGCGATGAATTGTAAGCGGGTCTACTCCCTGCAAACGCGCGATCTCAGCAACGCTGAATGAAGGATTCGTCCAACGTTCTTTCAAGGCATTCTCCCACACAGGCCCAAACGCTTTCATCTTGCTGATTCGAAATCTATCTTCAGGTGTGTTATCAGGGCCAGTGCGCGTATAAATAAAGCCACAATCGCAATTGAAAGTGCCTGCGGGCCTATGGTCCTTTCCCCTGAAACTCAGACGGCAATCTATTACAACAGACTGCTGATAATGGTCAGCCACAGGGTTGAGGCAGGGCCAAGGTGGGTCGCCGAAGAATTTGATCTCTCCTGGGAGCTTGAAAAATTCTTCGGCTGTACATTCAAGAAAATCCATTAGTAAAAGATGGCGAAGCGGGTGTTGTGCATTCTTCTTGTTTCGCACCAAACGCAGAAGCCAATTATCCTTTTCGCCTTCCTTTTCTACTAGCCTACAATGGAGAGATGATAGGAAGTCGGATGAATAGCGCTCTCTGAATGCCCGGAGCAATTCGGTGGCATAAACCCCGCCGCTAAAACTAGCGAGTTTCCGATCAATAAGCAGGAGAGTATACCGATTGTGTAAAGCTTCAAGTGATGATGCTAGCTTTCGTTGCTCTAATAACCAGGCTGCGCTGCAAGCGATATTCAGAAGTGTCTGATGTAGGGGATCCAGCGTATTTAATAACCGAGCTGTACACAGCCGTATGCAATTATCAGCAGGAACAAATTCATATGTCCTTCTGAAGTAGTCTGCGGGAGGCTCGGCATTTTCTAGGAAAGCTCTATGGAGTGGGCAGACTTTTACCCCAGGGATTTGATGGAGGCGGTGCAAGTAAAATTCTCCGAATCGCTCTTCGTCTTCTTCAGAACACAACGGGCAGAAGCGGAACCGTCTGGGTAAAGGAACCCGGCTGGCCATAATGCCAGCGCGTTTATGAATCACCTGTCCACCCGACTCTCTCATGTTCATCCGAAGCTGATTACTCCGACCTGATGGGAGAAAGGCGCTAAAGAGAGGGAAAAACGTATGTCCGTCAATCAGTCGGTTAGCTGTCCAACGATGATTCGGCGGTAAACCTTGTACTAATGAGTCAATGTGGCTAGGCAAATCGATGACTGCTGCGGCACTATGTCCTCCGAATAGCTCATTCAGCACGGCTCGTTTATCTGGGAATTGAGCGCGAGCGTAATACCTCGCGCATGCGCTATAGAGCAACTCATCAGGATATAGATCGGGGAACGTAGCAATCATAACGCTCTGTCTGTCATTCAATAAAGCTGAACTTGCTTCAGTAGGTCTAAACTGGATTTATGAGGCAAAAGACTCCAGCACCTCAGCAGTAGCACGTTTGATATCTAATGAGTCTTTGAGCCTGCGCACACCAGCACGTCTTAACAGTTGATTGTGCTTAGGAGTTATTCCTTCTTTACGGAACTCGTTAGCCATCCAGATTATTCGACGGATAGAAAAAGCCTCACAGCTTTCATTGACCTCTGTAAGAGTTTGAGAAGTTAAGGGGAGCTTGTCTCGGTTTTTCCTAAAGAAATCTCCCTTATCAAGCATCCGACTGACTGAGGTCTCCGAAACCCTCTCAGGGCACCCAGTTGCGTTCTTTATAGCTTCAGCCGCAGATCTTACTTCCAACGACCACTCAACATCACGCTTTGACCAATCCACGCGAGGTTGTACATTCCTGGTCTCTCTATGTCGTTTGGGTGGCATATGAGCGTCGTGCCATTCTGAATCATTTTTGCGAAGCCAAGCATAGACAGATTTACTCTTATCGTGTAAAACCTTTCGGCCCGCTTCTGGGTTCTCATTTACGGCAGAGAGCCATGCGCCTCTATAAAAATTTCGTGTCTCCTCGAATTTTCTCGTAGGGGAAATATATCTGGGTTTTAGAACAGTTGATTTTCTGGTAGGCCGGGGAAAAGAAAGATTGAGCCTAGCAGCTTGCACCTTAGCTGTATAGGCAGCTACTCCAAGCTGACGGGCTAATTTTATAAGACTTATATTTATATCCGCCCATAGTTCTACTAACTTTGAATCCCATACTGGTCCAAATCTTTTAATCCTTGTCCTTTTAAAGCGATCTGATGGCAGCTTGTCAGGACCTCTTCGACAGTAACTAAATCCGCAATCGCAGTGAAATATACCTGTGACCTCAGCATGACACCTACTGTATTTTATTTCACAGTTATTCACTCTAGGCTCTTTGTAGTGACCGCTTACTGGGTTCAGACAGGGCCAAGGCCCTCTGCCAAACGGTTCCGGATGATCCTTAATGAGAATCTTCATGCCTTTTAGTTGGGAGAGCCCGGGCTGCCGCTTAATAATTTCCAGATCATCGGGAAGGTCGAAGAATTCCTTAACACTGCATCCTAAGTAGCTCATTAACAGTAAGTGTCGCTGAGGTTGCTGTATCGCTTTTGTCGACATCCTAAAAAGTCGAAACACCCATTTGTAATCGCAGTCGAAATCGCAGTTGAGCATCGTCAAAAAATCCATCGGGAACTTGGCCTGGAAGGATTCTATAAACGCATCGATAAGCACTCCTCCCTTGTAATTGACCAACTCGCGCTTGGCGAGCAGATAGAGATACCGACTGCAAATGGTATTATGGCCAAGAGGCTCTCCCGGGTGGGAGAGTAGCCAGGCTGTGTTATCTGCAATACTCAAAAGGCTCCTGTGATAAGGATTGGCAATATTAAGCGGACGCGCCTGAGGCAACAGTATAGATCTCTCAGCAGAGATAAACTTCTGGCGGCTCCGGCGATTACGCCTCAGCGCATTACTGTTTTCTAAGAAAATATTCTAAGTACATGACAAAAGTTGAGTAACTTGTCGAAATGCAATCTGTTGGATGCGATCCGCAAGATTGCATAAGATGTGCCGCAAATGATTCAATCCGTAGCGAAAAATACTTCTCGCCAGTCGTCCATGCTTCTTGGT
>DATENM010000162.1 GCA_035275065.1 Blastocatellia bacterium | reverse complement strand
CCTCGGTGAACACCTGAAAACCGGCCATTCATGAACACCGCAAAACCGGCCATAGAGAGTTAGCCGGGACGAATGGGTTTTACTGCTTCATTAGTAGCTTGTCCATAGGAATTTGCTTCACCCGTTAACGGGTTTTGTTTTTGTCTTTTCTTCCCATCTAGATATCCAGCCGTAGAGGTTGTGGGAACTGTGGGAAACTCGTGCGTAGTTTGCCGAGTTTTCCAAGCGCGGTGGGAACAGTGGAAACCATGCGGTTCGTTTTCCACGGTTTCCACGGCGCGGCAGTTTCCACAACCTACGCCGGCGCGAGCTCCGTCTTGGTGCGCCAGCTGCGTGGGCCAAACCTCAGCACGTGCCCGTGATGCAGCAAGCGATCGAGCATGGCGCTTACCGCTGCTGCATCGCCCAGCAGTTTGCCCCAATCTTCCACGGGGCGATTGGAAGTAACCAGGGTACTGGCGCGTTCATAACGACGCATGATTATCTCCAACAGATCTTCAGCCGCTGTCAGTGGCAACTTACGCATGCCGAGATCGTCGATGATCAGAAGGGGCCAGGCGACCACTGATTCAATGAACTCTTTGCGCATGCCGTCAATGGTTGCTTCAGCCAGTTCATCCAACAGCCTATACGTCTCTCGATAGAGCACGCGATAGCCTTGCTGAATGGCGGCCTGGCCGATGGCTTGCGCAATATGACTCTTGCCTGAACCAGCGGGTCCTAGAAACAGAGCATCTTCACGGCGTCCTATAAAGTTGGCTGTAGCGAGTTCAAAGATCAGACTGCGATTCATCTTGTTGAAGTTGAAGTCGAAGTTGTCGAGTGTCTTAAGTGGTTCACGAAAGCCGGCCTGTTTGCGCCGCCGTTCCAGTAAGCGGTCGCCCCGCCTGGTAAGTTCATCTGTTACCAGACAAGAGAGCAGATCAATAGGCGCCATGGCTTCAGCCTGGGCCTGATGCAGTCGGGTCTCGAGCACGGCAGCCATGCCCCCAAGTCGCAATTGTCGTAACGCCTGGTTCAACTCGATCAGATTCATGACGGTTCCGACTCCTTTAGTCTTAGCTGAATGACATCGCGATACTGCTGCAGTTCGCGAATCAGGGGATCAACTTGCTGCAGCGTGAGAGGCAGCGCCGGCTGCCGCTCCAGATAGCGCCGCACAAAGTGATACTCATGCACGCCTACTTCGAGTGCTTCGCTACAAGCTTCTTCAACCACCGCTGCGCCAAAGCGCTTCGCTAAATTGAGCACCCCGAGGATGCGCCGCACGCCAACCTGGCCTTGTCGTTGATGAATCGCCTGACACAGCTTGCCGATGCTACTGCCGGCCCGACTGGCACGGTTCAGTAACTGCACGGTGGAAGGTGGAGTGCGTGGTGAACGATCCTCTTCCTGAATGCGATGCCAACCGCGTTTCTGGCGCAGGTGTTCGCGCAACAGTTGACCGGTTTGCGGATGCAATAACCGGACATAAAGTCCATCCCATTGCACCGGCACGCGGCGTCCGATCCAGCCTGGCGGTGCACTGTAGTAAGCCGCTGCCACTTCCACGCAGCCGTCGAGGTTCACTACACGTTGCCCGTATTCATAAAAGCGGAAGGGTTCCAGTGGTAGTGGCAACAAGTGTGGTCGCTCTTCGGCAAACATCGCCGCCACTTGTCGTTTGGTAGTACCGTGAATACGAGTGTCAGCCCAACGTGTTTCCCAGTGATCGAGATAAGCCTGGGCCGCTGCCAGACTCTCGAAACGCTGCCCTTTGAGTGGCGTCTTCTTGGCATGGCCCACGCCAGCTTCAACTTTCCCTTTGCGATCCGGATCATTGACGCGACACGGCAAGGCGACTGCGCCATAATGGGCCAACACATCACGATAGAGGGGGTTGAGGGTGGGATCGTAAATATCCGGCTTCAGCACGCCCTCTTTCAGATTGTCGAGCACCACGACGCGCACACTGCCACCAAGGCGGCGAAACGCTTTTTCATGAAGTTCGGCCCAGACCCGCGCGCTGGAACGAAACACCAACAGGCGCACGCACTTGCGACTGTAACCCAGGGTCATCACAAACAGTCGGGTACGCCGATACTTGCCGCTTTCTGGATCGCGGACCCAGGGGCCAGTACCGTAATCCACCTGTGCTTCCTCACCGGGTGCGGTAACGATCACGGCCCGCGCTGCGGGCTGCAACTCGGGCGGGTAGAGTTTGCTAACGAAGCGTCTAACGCATTGATAGCTGTGCCCAAAGCCATAATCACTCACCAGGTCTTGCCAAATGGCCATGGCATTGCGGCCACGTGCTAAGGACTGCTGAATGAACTCGCGATAGGGCTCGCAACTGCTCAGGGTCAGCGCTTTGTTGGTGTGGGCGGAGGGCGTAGTGGCCGCTTTAGTGCCACCAGAGTCGGTGAACACCTCTATGGCCGGTTTTGAAACTTCAACCTTATTAGCTGGAGGATTGACCGCTTTTCCCGGGTCAGAGTCGGTGAACACCTCGATGGCCGGTTTTGCCCCTCGTCCCCGCTTACCTGGACGTCGCACACTGATGCCGGCGGCCTTTAGATATGCGCTGGCCGTCTCACGGCGCACACCCGTGGCTTGCTCGATCCGTCGTAAGGACCAGCCCAGTCGACCTAAGGCGATTATTTGTTGTCGTTTATCGTCGCTCAATACGTTGCTCATGGCGCTGGAAGCTACTTTGCTTCCCAGCGTCGTCAACGTCCCTGCGCGACTACTTCTCTATGGCCGGTTTTGCGGTGTTCATGAATGGCCGCTTTTGGGTGTTCACCGAGG
>DATENM010000161.1 GCA_035275065.1 Blastocatellia bacterium | reverse complement strand
CCGCCGCGTCCTGCAACGCGAGCCACCGCCTGCGCCACATCACCGCGCGCTCAAAGCGTTCTAATTTCGTCGCCGCTTCGCTCATATCCAGTTCCTAACGCTCTTCAGACGGCGGTAGCTCAGGAACAGGCTCAGCGCCGTCAGCAACACATAGAATAGCACCTGACATATCCAAATCGGAATGTCGCTGAGCCACACGCCGGGGATCGTCGGCACGCCCGGTATCAGCGAGGCGATGGCCGCGAACGGGTTGGTGCGCATCAGCAGGTCAACCATGTTCAGGAAGGTCGCCGAAGGCCCGCCCTGAAAGTTGCTCGCCAGCGCCGAAAAGAAGATCGCCAGCGCCGGCATCGCCGCGACCAGGAAGATCACCGTCACCAGGCTCGTCAGGATCGCCAGCACGCTGCGCCGGATCAGCGTTGACCACAGGAAGCTCACCGAGCAGAACGTCACCCCCGCGACCAGCATGACCAGATATGCCTTCGCCACGTCGCCCAGGTCAATGCCGCCGAACGAGTAGGTCAGCGCGATGAGCGGCAGCGAGCCGAACAGCGTCAGCAACAGGTAAGAGAGAGCGCCGCCGACTTTGCCGAACACAATCGTCGTCGGGCGGGCCAGCGAGACGACGAGCAGGTCGAAGGTCTGCTCGCGGCGCTCCGACGAGATGGCGGTGGCCGAGAAGACCGGCGCGATCAGGCAGATCATGCTCATCTGCACGTAGATCAGCACGGGCGTCAGCACGCGGCCCGACTGGTTGGCAATCATTGACGGCGCGTTCCTCGTGATGACCACGAAGATCAGGCCGAGGAAGATGCTCAGCGTCACGACGTAGCCGGTCAGCACGCTGATGGCGAGCTTGCCGCGCATACGGGTGCGCATCTCTTTAATCAGTACAGGGTTGTAGAAGTCCATATCGCCTCAAGCCACGACGCCGCGCGTGACCTTCAGGAAGATGTCTTCCAGGTTGGCTTCGGTGACGCCGAAGCGGAGGACACGCACGCCCCTCGCGATCAAGTATTCGAGCAAGTCGTCAACTTCGTCCGGCTGGCCGGTGTATTCGGCATGGATGGTGCGCCCGTCGCAAGTCGTGCGCTTGACCTCTGGCCGCTCCGACAACACGGAGAGCGCCAGCGCCGCGTCACCCTTGACGGTGATCTCGATCATGACGTTGCCGGCGAGCTGCGCCGTGATCTCGTCGATGCGCCCGGCGGCCAGCACGCGGCCCGCCTCGATGATGCCGATGGAGGTGCAGAAGTCTGCAAGCTCCGTGAGGATGTGCGAGCTGACCAGCACCGTCTTCCCCATGCGGCAAAGCTCGCGGATCAGCTCGCGAATCTCTATGCGCGCATGCGGGTCGAGCCCCGACGCCGGCTCGTCCAGCAGCAGCACGGAGGGGTCGTGCAGCAGCGTCTTGGCCAGGCAGAGGCGCTGCTTCATGCCGCGCGACAGGCTCATCACCTGCGCGTCGCGCTTGACGGTCAAGTCCGTAAGCTCCAGCACGTCGTCAATCGCCCGCTTACGCTGCGCAGGGTTCAGGTGGTAGAGCGCCGCGAAGTAGTCGAGGTATTCCCACGCCAGCAGGTCCTCGTAGACGCCGAAGCTGTCGGGCATGTAGCCGATGATGCGGCGGACTTCGTAGGGCTCGGTGACCACGTCGTAGCCGCCGATGGTCAGCCGGCCCTCCGACGGCAGCATCAGCGTGGCCAGCATCTTGATCGAGGTCGTCTTGCCCGCGCCGTTCGGCCCGATGAAGCCGAAGACTTCGCCTTTGCCGATCTCAAAGCTGATGTGGTTGACGGCCGGGAACGTCTTGTAATACTTGGTGACGTTCTCCAGCTTGATCATCGGTTCGCTGGTGGCGTTGTCGCTCATTCGCTTATTGAATCCTTCGGATGTGGCGCAAGCTGTTAGCTTGCGCGAGTCTTTGCGCAAGCTAACAGCTTGCGCCACATTATAGGTGAATCACATAGAACGCTTTGCTGGCGCGCTTGAAGTTGTTTTTGAAGGTGATCTCTGCCGGCGACTTCTCGATAAAGCAGATGACCACGGGGTGCTGCAACTTCTTGAGCGCGTCGCTCATCGCCTGGGTTTCGAAAAAGCCTTGCGAGAACGCATGGGCGCCGCCGACTTCGCGGTCAAGCACGCTCGCGAGGTCGTTGAATAGCTCCGCCTCATCCGAATCGCCCATCTGCGCGCTGTACCATGAATTGAACGATTGCGACGGCGGGCTGTTGAGCGCCACGCGCTGTTCGCCGCCCGCGGCCAGCTCGAAGATGTCTGAGGCACCCTCGGCGCTCAGGTAGACCGCTTTGACCATCCCGGCATCGCCAAGGTTCTTGATCGTCACGGCGTTCCCTGTAGGGCGAGCGGCGAGAATAGGAGGCTCGGCTTCGCGCATGGCACGAAGTTGGAAGAGGCTGGCCGTGCGCGTCGTCATCGGCGTGCGCAGCACGAAGGCCCTTTGATCCTTCTCGCATTCGATAGCGCCCGACGCCGAAGCGCTGCCGCCTTGATTGCCATTCAACACGTCACTGGCGTAGGCATTGCTGCCGGCGAAGGCGATCTGCTGAACCTCTTTGGTCGCCGGCACGACGATCAAGCCGCTGGTGATCTGGCTGATGCCTTCGGCCTGATGCACTTGCACCAGCGAGACGTCACCGACGACCGCCTTGCCGCCGTGACTCATCTGCGCGACCGCGACGCTGACCAGCGTGAACAGGATCACCACCGCGGGAATCGTCATCCACGCCAGATCGGTTTTGCGCCGCCAGCGCAGCACCGCGTAATTAACCGGGCCGACGAACAGGACATAAGCCAGCAGGAAGAAGATGACATATTTCGTTGACGGCGGCTGCAATTCGGCGAGGTGGAAGAGCAAATCCTGTACGCCCCAGCGCCCCGACCGTGACGGGCCGCGACTGCCCATCGTAATCCAGTTCGTATGGCGCGGCTTTGAAGCCGCCGCCGGCCACAGCAGGTCGGCCCATAACTCTTTTGCGCCATTCCAGCCGCGATAGGGGTTGAGCTTGGGGTTGATAGCGACGAAGCGCACGATGCCGCTGCCATAGTTACGCTCGGCGACTAAGGGACGGTCCGCGGCGCCGAGCAGGGCGCGCGCCCCTTGCTTCACCCTGGCGCTCATGCCGAGCGTCGCCTCGGCAGCTTCAAAGCCGCCATAAATCTGCGTCATCTCGGCGACCGGAAATCCCGCGTTACTGGCCGCCGTGCCCGCCTCGATGGGTAAGATTTCATCCAGGCGGTTCGCGCGCATGCCGGCAACATCCGCGCCGCCAGTAACCACGAGCAAGCCGCCCGACGCCACCCACAATCGCAGGGCGCGCGCCTGGTCTTCGCTCAACTGGCTGAGCGGCGCGTCGTTGATGATAAGGGCGTCAAGCAGGTCGTAAGCGACGAAATCGCGCGGCAGATCATCGGGGACGATGACCGTCGGGTGGACGCCGTAGGCTTGCGGGCCTTGATTGAAATTGCGCGGGCCGCGGCGTTGCGGCTGCCCCGGCGCGTTGGGCGGCGACTGCGGATTGGCTGGCGTGGTGGCCTGCTGTGGAGACGGGCGTGGACCGAGCTTGAACGGCTCGCGGGTCGGCTGTTGCTGAACCGGGGCTTGCGAGATGTTGTTGAGCGCCGTCGGGTCTGTATCAACGACGGCGACATCGAGTTGATCGCTCCAGCCATAATTGCGCTGCACAGGCACCGTCGCTTCGATCACCACCTGGTCGCCCGATTCGATACGCACTTTCGGGTTCTCGCCGGAGTTGATGTAAGCGGACATCTCATGCGACTGGCGCGCGCCGGTCGGCAGTTGAATCTCTTTGACGAACTCGCGCGCCTGCGACGACGGCCCGTTGGTGTTCGATTCGGTGTGGACAATCAAGCGCCCGACAAGGGCCGGCCCCTGATTGACAACGGAGATGCGAAACGGCACCCACGCGCCATTCCAACTGTTGACTTCGAGCCTGCCGAAACCGGCTTTGACCGCCATCTCAAGCTCGCCATTGCTCGCCGTCCCGGTCTCCGCGGGCGGCGACGTGTCCTGCGCCCCGGCGCGGTGGGCCGTAAAGAGCGCCGCCGCCGAGATCATCATCAGCGCCAATGTCGTGACTGCTGCACGACGCGCGCCCGCGCGTGGACGAATCCATCTTTGCATGAAATCCTCACTCCGCCTTGTGAATCGTCATGCCGGTATAAATTGATTCACAATCTGTTTGCTCGATTAGTTGCTTACGACTATACAGCCAATCTCGAATACGTTTCAACGAAAGCAAAGTTTCAGGCAGTGGTCAGTTATCAGTTATCAGTTGCCCGTTGCCAGCGGTCAGTTACCAGTTGCCGGTTATCAGTTTTCAGGTGACCACAGATTGTCATTGCCGCGGTGAGAACCGGTCGGCAATAACAATTCACACCCTGCAACTGGCAACTGGCCACTGCCTGCATCCAGATGCTAGATTAACGATTCAGGATGCCACGCAGGAGACAACACGGATGAAATTCTCAACCATCGCCATTCACGCCGGCCAGGAGCCTGACCCGACCACCGGCGCGGTCAGCGTGCCGATCTATCAGACTTCGACTTACGCGCAGGAAGGCATCGGCAAGCATAAAGGCTTCGAGTACGCGCGCACGCAGAACCCGACGCGGCTGGCGTGCGAGAAGAATCTGGCGGCGCTCGAAGGCGGGCGCTTCGGCTATGGCTTCGCTTCCGGCATGGCGGCTATCAACGCCGTAGTGACGCTGCTGCGGGCCGGCGATCACGTTATCGTCAGCGACAACACCTACGGCGGCACCTTTCGGCTCTTCGACAAGATCATGAGCAAGTTCGGCGTTGAGTTCAGCTACGTTGACGCGCGCGAGCCGCAGAACGTCGAAGACGCCGTGCGCGCCGAAACCCGCATGGTCTTCATCGAAACGCCGACCAACCCGGTGATGTCGCTGGTAGACATTGCCGCCGTGTCCGAGATTACCCGGCGGCGCGGATTGCGGCTCGTTGTCGATAACACCTTCATGAGCCCTTACTTTCAGCGCCCGCTTGAGCTGGGCGCCGATATCGTCCTGCATTCGACGACGAAATACTTGAATGGTCACAGTGATAGCGTCGGCGGCGTGGTCGTCCTCAACGACGACGAAGACGCCCGCCAGATGGCTTTCATACAGAATGCCGCCGGCGCCATCCTTGCGCCGATGGATGCGTTTTTGATTATGCGCGGCACCAAGACGCTGGCCGTCCGCATGCGCCAGCACGACGACAATGGCCGGCAGGTGGCGCAGTTTCTCGCCGAGCACCCGGCGGCCCGTAAAGTTTATTACCCCGGCTTGAAATCGCACCCGCAGCACGAGCTGGCGCGGCGGCAAATGAGCGGCTTCGGCGGCATGCTTTCATTCGAGACCGGCTCGCTTGAAAACGCCAGCCGGGTGCTTGAAGGCGTCCGCCTCTGCACGCTCGGTGAATCTCTGGGCGGCGTCGAAAGCTTGATCTCGCACCCGGCGACCATGACGCACGCCTCTGTCCCCGAAGTCGAGCGCAATCGCCTGGGCATCACCGATGGGCTGGTGCGTATTTCGGTCGGCATCGAAGACGTCGAAGACATCATCAGCGATCTCGACCAGGCGCTCGCTAAACTCTAGTGGTCAGGAGTCAGGAGTCAGAAGTCAGAATGAACAGGGGAGTCGGCTTACGCCCCTGCTTTTATTCTGACTTCTGACTTCTGACTCCTGACTCCTGACTCCTGACATGATGTTGCCAATCATACGAAAATCAATCATAATCACGGCCACATTTGAGACGAGGCTGGACGTAGCGTCAGAGGTTCGGTTGTACGGGCATCCCCAGGCCGCGCCGGACAATTAGCTTGGTTTATGTCGGAAGATTACGCATTCAACATAGCCGTCTATGCCATGACGAACGTCGGCATGGTACGGTCGGGCAATGAAGATAACTTTCTGGTGCTGAACCTGACGACGGCGGATACCTGGACACCCGACAAAATCCATGAAGAGCCGGCGGCGCACCTGACGACTTTCTCGCAAAGTCACTTTGGCTCGCTGCTCGCCGTCAGCGACGGCATGGGCGGGGCGCTGGCCGGCGAAGTCGCCAGTCATCACGCCATCGAATGTGTGCGCGACCGCATGCTTGAGCTACAAGCGAGCCCGACTTATCAAAAGATCGCTTTCCATGAGCGATTGCGCCTGTCAATCGAGCTGGCGAATCTCTACATCCACCAGATGAGCCAGCAGCGCTCGGAGTACGCCGGCATGGGCGCGACCTTCACGGGGGCCGGGCTGCTGGGGACGACCGCTTACTTCGGGCAGGTTGGCGACAGCCGCGCTTATCTGATTCGCGGCGGTCGCGTGCAGAAGGTGACGCGTGACCAATCGCTCGTCGAACAACTGGTCGAAGCCGGCCACATCACCGAAGAAGAAGCCGAGCGCCACACCTACAAGAACGTCATTCTGCAAGCGCTCGGCGCCGCGCCCAGCGTCAATGTCGTGGTTGATCGCGTCGAGCTGCGCGACCTCGACATCATCCTGCTGTGCAGTGATGGCCTGACTTCTAATTTTAAGGTGAAGCCGGAAGAGATGGTGCGACTGATCGATCAATCGCATTCGCTCAAGGAAGCCTGCGAATCGCTGATCGGGCTGGCCAATCAGCGTGGCGGTGAAGATAACATCACGGTGCTGGTCGCCCAGGTCACCGGCGGCAAGCTCCAGCCGCCCGAACCGGCGGTTACGGATGGCTCGACTCTGCCGCTCAGCGCGGCGGCGGGCTTGCAAGATCGCTGGGGAGCCGAAACCCTGCCACGCGACCCCGACCTGCCTTATGAAGTTGATCTCGATCTTGTTGACGACGAGGAAGAGACCATCCCGCCCACCGAGCGGCTCTCTAGTGATTCATAAAAGTCAGGAGTCAGGAGTCAGAAGTCAGAATGAAGAAGGAGGCGCGAGAAGTGTACTTACTGCCGCCGACCTTCCTTTTTCCTTCTGACTCCTGACTCCTGACTCCTGACTCCTGACTTCTTTCCGCATCACTGCAAGCTATCAGTCGCGCCGCCGTAATAGACGCGCTTGTATGAAGTCACTTGCGGCGCGTTGGCCTGTGCCTTCACCGACGGCGGGCCGCTCGGGCCGTCATCGGCTACGATGTAGCCGGGATAAAACGGCGGCGACTGGCCGTTCTCATAGCGCGCGTCCCAACTGCCCTTGTACATATAGCCGTGGAAGTCGCCGTCATAGACGCCAAAGTTGTCGAAGTTCGTCGCCTGCATGCCGCCGACCAGATTGAACGAGCCGCGGTAAGGCATGTTCGAAAAGCTGTTCGCCAGGTCTTGCGAGCGAATGCGCCCGCCAAAGGGCCTGCCGTTCGCCCCCATGATCGGGTTGCCTTCGGCGTCGTGCAGCTCGAAGGCGGCAATCGAAGCATGAACCGTCAGGTTATCCGGCGCGCGGCCATTGGTCGGTATTTCGACGTTGCCGCCCGAAGCGAAAATGCCGAGGACGTTCTGCGCGTCTTGGTTGATCGGGTTGCCTGCCCCGTCTACGACCGGCGTTTCGTAAGTCAAATCACCCGTGATCACCACCGAGCCGCCGGTCACGGGCTTGCGGTCGTTGCCCGACGGGTAACCGCCCGCCGTCACCGTGACCGCAAAATCGGAATCAATCGCCGGAGCCGGCTGGCCCTGACCGTTGCGACCCGGCCCGTGCAACGATTGAACGTCGCCGCGGATGTAGAGCGACGCCGCCGAGCGGTTGCCCTTTTCGACAATCGAGCGATCTTTCGGCACACCGCGCAGCGTCTTGGTGCCGTTGCCGGCATCAATCGTCGTCGTGTTGGCGTCCACGTCAATCACCACAGTCGTCGTCTTGCTGCCCTGAGTGATGCGAATGATCTCGCGGTTACCCGACGGGTCGGCGCTCAGTTGAATGTCGTTGACGTCGCCCATCACATAGAGGCCGCTGCCGGAAAAGGTCTCGCCGTCCGACGGCACATAAACGCCCGGCTCAAGTGTCGGCGTGGTTGACATTGGGTCTTTCGCTTCGGGCAGCGGTTCAACTAGGTTATTGACGCTGCGCAGAGCCTGATGCAACTCGCCATCGGTCGGCGAGCCGGCAGAAAGCTGGAAGCCGCCGTCTAAGACGGCCCGCGCCTGATCGAAGGCGTTGCCGGTCGGCGGGATCGGCGCGACGCCGCGGTCAAAGCCTGCGAGGAACTTCGGGGCGACCAGCACGCCGTCAACGACTTCGGAATCGGCGTCTACCGGCGGCGGCGGCTCGCCCGCGCCGTGACGATAGAAGCTGGTGCTGCGATAGGATTGCGAGACGTGGCCGTGAAAGACCGGCGGGTCAGAGCCGTCGGCGGTCGTCCAGAAGCCGAAACGCTCGTTGGTGTGGACGCGGCCCGCGAAGCGGTCGCCGGGGCCGAGCCCTTGATAGATGAAAGGCCCCGCGGGATTGTACGGGTCGAAGGTGTCATAGAAGAGCGCGAACTCAGAGAAGGTGCCGACGCGCAGGCCGCCGCCTTCGCCTTTGACCAGCAGCTTGAAATTGATCACGCCCTCTTCAACCAGCGTCACCGCGCCGTTCAAGCCTTCGATGCCTTCGCCGCGCGATTCCAGTTGATAAGTGACGGCGTAGGGCTCGACCTGGCCATAGCGCGGATAGAGCGGATTGATGTACTGGACGCGCTGGTTGTAGTGCGCCGGGTCGTTGTCGTCTGCGGGGTAGGGCACCTGAATGTCTTTGACGTTGATCTTGGTAATATAGGCCGCGTTATTCGGGAAGATCTCTTTCTTGTTCATCGCGGCCTGGGCAGCGACGATGAAATCGCTCGGGTTCAAGGTTGGCTGTCCGGGTGTGATGTGCGGCGGATCGGGCAGCGACCCGACGATAAACTTGTCGTTGCGCAGCAAGCGGTGCAGGTTGTTGACGCCGGCCTCGGCGGCGTAGAAGCCGCTGGTCAGGTTCTTGAAGTTCTGGGTGATCGCTTTGTCGGAAAGCGACGTGAAGGTGACGGCCAGCCCGAGCATCAAGAGCAGCGACATGATGAGCAACACGGCAATCAAAGCCATGCCGCGCTCGTCGTCGCGCGCCGATTCGGCGTCGCGCTGCCACCGCTTCGCCGCCATCGCCGCCCGTGAATTCGTCACCCGAAGGTGCATCCCTCTCTTACGCATTGCTCTTACCTCTTCGACCGGCAGCGCCGTTCCGCGGGCGACTGCTGCCGGTTCAAACTGCTATTGATTTGGATCGCTCGCGCCCGGGCGCGTGTCGCCGGTTCGCTGGTTCAGCCGCTCGTGCAGCTTCGGCTGGCGGCCGATGTAACGTGTGCGGCGCTGAATGCCGTCGCCCGCGCCGTTGCCGCCGCCATTGCCACTGACGGGGTTGCCGTCGGCGTCATAACCGCGCGGCTGGCCGCCGCTTGCGCCCGTGCCGCCGCCCGCGCCAGGATCGCCGCCGCCGTAGCCGCCCGGCCCG
>DATENM010000160.1 GCA_035275065.1 Blastocatellia bacterium | reverse complement strand
ACCAAGAAGCATGGACGACTGGCGAGAAGTATTTTTCGCTACGGATTGAATCATTTGCGGCACATCTTATGCAATCTTGCGGATCGCATCCAACAGATTGCATTTCGACAAGTTACTCAACTTTTGTCATGTACTTAGAATTAAACTTATTGAATTATGATTTATGATTTGAATGTTATACATATGATATAACCAATTTCGCATATGAGAGGTTCCTTTTGATCTATTTACTGCATAAGTTATATTACTTCCCAAATCGGAGTCTAACAGCCAGATGCTTGCATCAACCGCCCAGAAAGTCTGGTTGTGGCTCAGTCATAGAGGTATGAATCCGCGCTGATAGGGTAGCCGAACTTGCGCGCGAGCCATACAGGAATCAATGCCTCTTTCACATTGACAAATTCACCTTGCGACTTGGGCAACCATCCTTCACGGCTCATGCGGCTGCGCCAACTCCCAACCTGCGCCAGGATTGCCTTTTCTGTCTGCCTCTCGACGCAGTCAATGTAAACCAGATAACGCTTGTGGTCCATGCTGTTGTCGGTGATGACCTTCGCCGCCTGCTCTTCATCAATGCAGCGCTGTGTCGGTGTAGGTGTTGCTCAGCAGAACGCTGCGAGCCAGCTCTGATCTCGTCATGATGTCTTCTCCAAAATGTGGGCGGCCTGAGCGCCGCCCGTGCCCGGTCACATAATCAAGCCTTCCGCCCATCCGGCATTGGCATGGTTCATCAAGTAGAACTGGCGATGCTCGTCATAGGCGGGATGAGTGCGAACATTCAACAGGTTGAAAGCCCATCTACAAGTCTGTGCTGACTTGCGGCCCCACTCTTGGAAATCACCTTGCTCCTGGTGGTGATTGCGATGGCATCGCTTGTGCGTCGGGGCGGTCTCGGTGCCGCCCCATGCGCATCAAGCTAAGTAAAGAAGCCTGTAGGGGGATGAAAAAGAAACTCCTTCGGTGATAATTGGCATTGTCCATCAACACCAACAACGAAGGAGTTCTCTGATGCGCAACCTATCACACTTGCCCCACACC
>DATENM010000159.1 GCA_035275065.1 Blastocatellia bacterium | reverse complement strand
GAATACAAGAACGCTGAAGTCCCACCATACCCACTTAGCACGGTCGTGAGCGCGGAGCCAGATCGGCAAAGAAAGCGCCAGTGCCGGTAGGAGGTGATAAAACCAGAGCCTGAGGTAGATGTCCAACCTTCCCATTTACTTATTTCAATTCGTCCCTGAATAATTCGATGGGTGGCCTAACGCCTGCGTTCAGCGGGGCCGTGAGCGGCCTCACAAGCAGCCACTAGAGCTGCGCGGCGCGGCCTCCGCTGCAACGCCTTGTTAGGTCGCCTTGGCCGCTACTGTGATACAGGAGGAAGTCTTTGCCCTGTATCAATGTCGAATCCCTTGATAGCTTCTACTGCACACGAGATAGGATTATTATAAATCTCTGATCCAGTAAATCTGAATACCTTATAACCTAGCGATTGAAGAACTCGGTCTCTACGCTTATCGCGCGCTGCTTGATACTTTGTTTTTTCGTGAAAAGCATGGCCATCGCATTCCAGGATAAGGTTCTTTTGAACAGGTGTATGGACTGCCAACTCTGGGCGGGTGATCATCACCACGTTACTGTTTGGAATCTCCTCCTCTGCTTCGTCTGGATAATCAGTTTCTATGAATTCGTAGGTCAAAAGAAAGTCAACTCGATACTCTCCCATTTGTGCCTGTGGCACAATCGTGAGCATTGCAGTGGTAGAGTTAGAAGGGTGCTTACCCTTTTCAAGGGGCCACAACTGAGAAAGGTACTTCGGCTTTAAGTTGATACCAATCCCGATTTTTGAAGATACAGTAATAAGTGCAGCAAGCATGATACGCTCTATTGGGCTCTCACATTCACTCAAAGCTTCATGAATATCCCGATGTACGATACCAATGTAGTTATATGACATCGCCCTCGTGGCAATCTCCAAAGCTTCCTGTTCATCTGGGGCATCCATCTTTGGGTGAATGTTCTCGATCCATTTATCCAAGCTTTTTCCAATCAGGTATCGGAAGGGGTACTCCTCTCTTTCAACGAGTTCGTATTCAGGGTCTTCGGTTTCGATTGCCTTACGTAAAGCGCGCCGTAGCGGGCCTACATGCATCTCAGATGATTTCTTGGTAGTCATATGCTATTTCTTAGAAGTGGTCTCATAAATAGCTCGTCCTGCTAAGATCAGCAGCTATGGCAAGACGAGAAGAATTGACCGATGAACAATGGGCGATTATCGAATCACTCATCCCACTTCCAGCCCGTCGTGAGGACGGGCGCGGTAGGCCG